>NZ_JBSFUR010000032.1:0-69001 GCF_053591895.1 Streptomyces sp. NPDC002867
GTGCGGCCGGTGACGTCCGGCCGCACCCCGGTGCCGCTCAGCGGATCGGCCGGTGCACGTTCTCCCGCCGGGAGGGGCCGGGAGTGGCGTCCGCGATCCAGGGGCCGTCGCCGCTCACGTCGATGACGCCCTCCTCCAGCCAGGTGTACGTGCCGGCCAGAACGCCCTTGACCACCGTGCGGTCCAGGTCGTCGGTGTTGTTCCAGAGCCGGCCGAAGAGCTCCTCGACACGGATGCGGGACTGCCGGCAGAAGGCGTCGGCAAGCTGGTACGCCTCGCGGCCGTGGTCGTCGGTGGTCCGCAGCAGCTCCGCCCGTACGCAGGAGGCACTCATCGCGAACAGTTCGGCGCCGATGTCGACGATGCGGCCGAGGAAGCCCTGCTTGGTCTCCATCCGGCCCTGCCACCGGGACATGGCGTAGAACGTGGACCGGGCGAGCTTGCGCGCGGCCCGTTCGACGTAGCGCAGATGGGCCGACAGGTCCGCGTGGCCGCGCGGGTGGAACTCGGCGTACGAGCGCGGGAGCTGGCCCGGGCCCGCGACCAGCTTGGGCAGCCAGCGGGCGTAGAAGGCGGTGGCCTGCGCCCCGGCCCTGGCCTTGTCGCCGAGGGACTTGTCGGGGTCGATGATGTCGCCGGCGACCGCGAGGTGGGCGTCGACCGCCTCGCGGGCGATCAGCAGGTGCATGATCTCCGTCGATCCCTCGAAGATGCGGTTGATCCGCAGGTCGCGCAGCAACTGCTCGGCGGGGACCGCCCGTTCGCCGCGGGCGGCGAGGGAGTCGGCGGTCTCGTAGCCGCGGCCGCCGCGGATCTGGACCAGTTCGTCCGCCATCAGCCAGGCCATCTCGGAGCCGTACAGCTTGGCGAGGGCGGCCTCGATGCGGATGTCATTGCGGTTCTCGTCCGCCATCTGGCTGGACAGGTCGAGGACGGCTTCGAGGGCGAAGGTGGTCGCGGCGATGAAGGAGATCTTGGCGCCGACGGCCTCGTGGCGGGCGACCGGCTTGCCCCACTGCTCGCGGACGGAGGTCCACTCGCGGGCGATCTTCAGGCACCACTTGCCCGCGCCGGCGCACATCGCGGGCAGGGAGAGCCGGCCGGTGTTGAGGGTGGTCAGGGCGATCTTGAGGCCGGAGCCCTCGGGGCCGATGCGGTTCGCCGCCGGGACGCGGACCTGGTGGAAGCGGGTGACGCCGTTCTCGAGGCCGCGCAGGCCCATGAAGGCGTTGCGGTTCTCGACGGTGATGCCGGGCGAGCTCGACTCGACGACGAACGCGGTGATGCCGCCCTTGTGTCCCTCGCTCCTCGGCACCCGTGCCATGACGACGAGGAGGTCGGCGACGACGCCGTTGGTCGTCCAGAGCTTGACCCCGTCGAGGATGTAGTCGTCCCCGTCGGGGACGGCGGTGGTGGCCAGGCGCGCCGGGTCGGAGCCGACGTCCGGCTCGGTGAGCAGGAACGCGGAGATGTCGGTGCGGGCCAGCCGCGGCAGGAAGGTGTCCTTCTGCTCCTGCGTGCCGAAAAGTTTCAGCGGCTGGGGTACGCCGATCGACTGATGGGCGGAGAGCAGCGCTCCGATCGCCGGGCTCGCGGAGCCGGCCAGGGCCAGGGCCTTGTTGTAGTACACCTGGGTGAGTCCGAGGCCGCCGTACTTGGTGTCGATCTTCATCCCGAGGGCGCCGAGCTCCTTGAGGCCGTCGATCACCGCGTCGGGGATCCTGGCGTCGCGCTCGATCTGCGCGCCGTCGACCTTCGTCTCGCAGAAGTCGCGGAGCTTGGCGAGGAACTCCTCGCCGCGCTGCGCGTCCTCCGTGGACGGCAGGGGGTGGGGATGGATGAGGTCCAGCCGGAAGCGGCCGAGGAACAGTTCCTTGGCGAAGCTGGGCTTCCGCCAGTCCTGCTCGCGCGCCGCCTCGGCGACCTGGCGGGCTTCACGCTCGGAGACTTTGGGCTTGGTCGGTGCGGACATGAAGGAAGTCACCTCGCCGCGGTGTGGTGGAGTCCTGGAATCACTCGAATCCGTGGGGAACTACCGGTCGGTGCTACTTGTGAGTCTCTACCCGATCCGGCCGACTCTCACCAGACTTCGCGCGCCCTGTGCGCCGCGCTCGGCGCTTATACAGCACCGCGGCCCGCTCAGCCCGGGCGGGAAGTGACCAGGCCGGGCGCGTGGGCGGGGACCACGGCCTGGATGACGCCGCTCAGGGGGCGGTCCGCCGGGTCCGCGCTGCCCCGATCAGCTCATGGACCGCGTCAACAACTGACTCCAGCCCTCCGGTCCGTCGGCTGCGCCCACCACCCCAGCCCTCAGTGGGGTCGGTTGGCCCGGGGGTGAGACTCCCCCGGTCCACCCGCCCCTTTCCACACGCTGATGGACGCGCCAGGCGCTCGTCAGCCATGTCGACGGCGTCCCGGAGGCTGCCGCCGCTGTGGAGGGAGAGCTCGTCCTCGACGCGGGGTGGGACGGTCCTCGATCCTGACGGGCCTCCCGCTCGGGAGACCTTGGGTGCAGCCTGCTGGTGCGGTTGCGGTTCAACGGTCCTGTGCACGCAGAGAGACGAAAACGGCCGGAGCCCCCGCACAGCGTGCTCCCTACAGGGCATCTGACCTGCAATTTCTCTCCCACCTGCACGAACGGCGGGTGGTTTCAGCCCGCATCTTCACCCGTCTGCCCTAATCTCCCCGCATCCTTGGCCCCTCGTGTTCCCATCTCCCGCCCGCCCGCCCGGCTGGCGCCTTCCCCTTCGCCGCGGCCGCATCCCTCAGCGGGCTGAACAGGATGCCGATGCGCTGCCCAGCGGTTTGAAGTCCGACAGGCGGGCAGACGGATTTATGCATGATTTATGCGTAGAGAAGGGGCGCGCCATGGGCATCATCGGCTGGATCCTGCTGGGGCTGTTCGCCGGCATCATCGCGAAGTTCCTGATGCCGGGCCGCGACCCCGGTGGCTGTATCGTCACGCCACTCATCGGCATCGCTGGGGGGCTTCTGGGCGGATGGCTCGGCAAGGTTATTTTCGGAGTCGAATCCATTGACGGCTTCTTCGAGCTCTCTACGTGGATCGCCGCCATTGTCGGCTCCCTCATCCTCCTGGGCGTCTACAGGCTTGTAGTCCGCGCCAAGGATTGAGTAAACGGAGGTCGTGGGCGGCCGGACTGCGGGGTGCGGCGCGGCGGTGGTCTTTAGTCTCGGGGTGGGAGCAGTGGGCCGAGCGGGCCGAGGTCGAGGTTGAGGTCTTCGAGTGAGTAGCCGTGTTCGGCGCAGAGGTCGGCACGTTTGTCGTGGAGGGCGAGCAACGTTGCACCGAGTTCCCCCTCTTCTTCGTCGGTGAGGCCGCCGGCGTCCACGCGGCGCAGGGCTTGCCCGCCGCCGCGTCCGACAGCCTGCGTGACCGCCCCGACCGCCACGCACGAGCCCCGATGGCAACAACACAAGCTCGAGGGCCGACGGAAGACCTTTCCGACTTCCGCCAGCCCTCGCGTACCCCTCGCGCAGACCCCGCATCGAGGGGTCACGGGTGGTCAATGCTTCAGCGTGTCCTTCGCCTTGTGAGCGGTCTGCTCGGCATCGCCTGCTGCCTGCTCGACCCGCCCCTTCGTCTCCAGGCTCTCGTCGCCGACGGCCTTGCCGGTGGTCTCCTTCGGTTTGCCTTGGTGGTCTTCGGGACGCTCTTGATCTTCTTGCCTGCGCCCATTCTTCTCACCTCCACGTTCCCTGAGGGGCGTTGGGCTCAGGGGTACCAATCCGACGCCTACCTGATATGACGGAGAACACGCCAGTACCGAAAAATCGGTGGCTCCGAGGTTTGGAATCGTGTGGGCGGCGCAGACGGATTTATGCGTGGGTGCGCGTCGACAAGAGGCGCTCCATGGGTTTCATCGACTGGATTCTTATGGGCCTGCCTGCCCGGCGGAATCATCATGAAGGTCCTGATACCGGGCCCGGACCCGGAGTACATGATCCTGGGTGGCTCGGCAAGGTCACTTCTTTTTGCTGTCTGTCGTCTGATGGCCGACAGGAGGCACGCGTGATGTTCGCCTCGAGGCGGCGCGGACGTAAGAGGCGCAGGCGTCGGGCCCTCGCTCGCTGGAAGCCTCGATCCGTCCGCCGCCGCATGCTCGTGCGATTCGCGGCGTGGGGGGTGCGACTGACGATGTGGGGCATGGGACTGGCGCTACGGCGTTTGCAACGCGCCGCGTTTCGTGCCTAGTGGCGCCCGAGGCTCTTGATGGTCCGAGGGACTGATCGCCCATGGTCGTCAGAGGGCGAAGCGACCAATACGGGCGAGGCCAGGCCGGCGAGACCCGTCAGGCATGGTCGCGCCGGCCGCTGGGCAACCTCGGTCCTCAGGGCTGGTGATCTCACGGTGGGTCCTGTTCGTGTCAGCCGCGACAGCAGACAGCCGCCGCACGGTCATCAGAACGTGCCCTTGCCCTTCTCCTTGGCCCGCCGCACTTCACCCCGGGCCTCCAGGGCGGCGCCCTTGGCTGCCAGGGTCTCCTTACCTATCGAATGGGCTGCCTTTTTCACAGCCTTGCCGGCAACTCGTTCGATCTCAGCCTTGGCTTTCTCTCCAGCACTCATGTCGGGTCCTTTCACGGTCCAGCCGTCTCTGCGTATGTCCCCGTAGCGGGCTCGCAAACGATGCGGAATCCGGGGGCGAGCGGGTTCGCGTCGGCGGCGATGACCTTGTGGCCGAGGCGGGTGAGGCCGCGGGTCAGCCCGAAGCCGGGGTGGGCGCCGACACCGGTAACGAGGATGCGGCGCGCCCTTGTCGGGTGGGCCCGCCCAGGTGCAGGGGCTGCGCGAGTTCGCGGCCCGTACCGGAGCGCTGGCCGGCTGAGCGGAAGCGCCTCCCGCGCGGCTACGGCCGCCTGCTGATCAACCTCGCCACACTGGGGCCGACGTCACCAGCGTCTGTGAAAAGCAACGGCCGGAGCCCCCGCACAGTGGGCTCCGGCCGTTGGTTCGGTGACGTACTAGAGGGCCAGGCCCGTGAGGACCAGCACTCGCTCGTACGTGTAGTCGTCCATCGCGAAGGCCACGCCCTCGCGGCCGACGCCGGACTGCTTCGCGCCGCCGTAGGGCATCTGGTCGGCGCGGTAGGACGGGACGTCGCCGACGATCACGCCGCCGACCTCCAGGGCGCGGTGGGCGCGGAAGGCGGTCTGCAGGTCGTGTGTGAACACGCCTGCCTGCAGGCCGTACTTGGAGTCGTTGACGGCGGCGAACGCCTCGTCCTCGCCGTCGACCTTCGTCACCGTCAGGACGGGGCCGAAGACCTCCTCGCAGGCGAGGGTGACGTCGGCGGGGACGTCGGTGAGGACGGTGGGCGCGTAGCTCGCGCCGTCGCGCTTGCCGCCCGTCAGCAGCTTCGCACCGCCCTGGACGGCCTCGTCGACCCAGGACTCCACGCGCTTGGCGGCGTCCTCGCTGACGAGCGGGCCGACGTCGGTCGCCGAGTCGGACGGGTCACCGGTGACCTGGGCCTCGACCGCCGCGACGATCTTCGGCAGCAGCCGGTCGTAGACGGACGCGTCGGCGATCACGCGCTGCACGGAGATGCAGGACTGGCCGCCCTGGTAGTTGGAGAAGGTGGCGATGCGGGTCGCCGCCCAGTCCAGGTCCTGCTCGCTCGCGAAGTCGGCGAGGACGACCGCCGCGCCGTTGCCGCCGAGCTCCAGCGTGCAGTGCTTGCGCGGGACCGAGTCCATGATCGCGTAGCCGACCTTGTCGGAGCCCGTGAAGGAGATGACCGGCAGGCGCTCGTCCTTCACGAGGGCGGGCATCTGCTCGTTCGGGACGGTCAGCACGGACCAGGAGCCGGCGGGCAGGTCGGTCTCGGCGAGCAGCTCACCGAGGATCAGCCCGGACAGCGGGGTGGCCGGGGCGGGCTTGAGGATGATCGGCGCGCCGACCGCGATCGCCGGAGCGATCTTGTGGGCGCACAGGTTCAGCGGGAAGTTGAACGGCGCGATGCCGAGGACGACGCCCTTGGGGAAGCGGCGGGTCAGCGCGAGGCGGCCCTGGCCGCCGGCGTCGGTGTCGAGCCGCTGGGCCTCGCCGCCGTTGAACCGGCGGGCCTCCTCGGCGGCGAAGCGGAAGACGGAGACGGCACGGCCGACCTCACCGCGCGCCCACTTGACCGGCTTGCCGTTCTCGGCGGAGATCAGCCGGGCGATCTCCTCGGTGCGCTCGACGAGGCGCTTCGAGACGTGGTCCAGGGCGGCGGCGCGTACGTGGGCCGGGGTCGCGGCGAACTCGTCGATCACGGCGTGCGCCGCGGCGACGGCCTCCTCGACCTGCGCCTCGGTGGGCACGGAGACCCGGCCGACGACCCGGCCGTCCCAGGGGGAGGTGACGTCGAAGGCTGCCTCGCCGGTGGCCTGGCGGCCGGCGAGCCAGAAGGCGTGGGTGGAAGTCATGTCCGGGTCCCGGCCCTTCCGAAGTAGATGGGGTTGGTCTGTGCCCACCGTAGGACCGCGAACCGGCGGATGTGTTTGTCCGGGGTGTACTGGTCGCCGGGCGGTCTGCGACGCTTTGGCGAGAGAGCGGGACGCTGTCGCCGGGACGTGGGCCGAAGGCCGGGTCAGCGGCGCCGTTCGGTGCTGACGATGAGGCACACACCGGCCACGACGACCGCACCGCCGACGGCGATCGGCCAGGACAGCCGCTCGTCCAGGACGAGCGCGCCCAGCAGGACGGCGACGACCGGGTTGACGTAGGCGTACGTCGCCACGAGGGACAGCGGAGCGGAGTGCAGCAGCCAGGCGTACGCGGTGAACGCCATCAGCGAACCGAAGACGATCAGGTAGGCGAGGGCGGTCCAGGACCGGGCGGACACGTCCTCCGGACGGAAGCCGTGCTGCTCGCCGCGGGAGAGGGCGACGGCGGCGCAGCCGAGGCCGCCCGCGACCATCTCGTACGCGCTGGCCGCGAACGGGTTGGCCGGCATCGGGATGCGCGACGAGGAGAACGAGCCGACCGCCCACAGGACGGTCGCGACGACCACCGTGAGCACGCCGCCGATCCGCACGTCGCCGCTGAGCCCGGGCAGGGTGAGGACGGCGAGTCCGGCGAGACCCAGCAGCACGCCGAGGTAGGCGCCGGGGCCAGGGCGTTCGCCGAAGGACCTGCGCAGGACGACGACCCACGCGGGGACGACGGCGATGAGCAGCGCGGTCAGCCCGGAGGGCACCGAGGTCTCGGCGAGGACGACCAGCCCGTTGCCGCCGAGGAGCAGCAGCAGGCCGACGAGAGCGGCGGAGCCGAGCTGGGCCCGCGTGACCTTCAGCGCCGAGGGACCGTAGCGCCAGGCGACGAGCGCGCCGAGGACGATGCCCGCGACGACGAACCGGGCGGCGGCCGACAGGAAGGGCGGCATGGTCTCGACCGCGACGCGGATGCCGAGGTAGGTGGACCCCCAGACGACGTACACGATGACGAGGGCGGCCCAGACGGCACCGCTGATCCGCCGCCCCTGGGGGACAGCGGGTTCGACGCCCTCGACGGTCACGTCCTTGCCGGTAACGCGTGGGGGCATCGGTGCTCCTCGTCTCCTCCGTACGCGGGCCTGCCGTCGGCCGGCGCGCGCGATCACAAGCCAGGAAGATAGGAAGTCACCGAGCGAACTGCAATGATTCTGCCCGGGATCGGGCAGCCAGGCGGCACATTCTTCGCTGCGATGAGGGTTTTCCGTCACCGGTGCAGTTTTCGCCTCTCCGGGCACCCCGACGGCACGGGCGCGGGCGGGGCGGCCCGACAGCCCACGCACGCCGTGGGGGCACGGCGGAGCGTGGTCACCCGGCCCGGAGCGCCGGCTGCGCAGCCGGTGCCGTCGGGGTGCCGAAGTCACGGGCGCCACGGGGCACCTGTGCGGCGACGTCAGTCGGACGCGGGTGCCGACGTCGTCTTCAGGGACAGCCACAGCTCCATCCGGACGTCCGGGTCGTCCAGGGAGCGGCCGAGGATCTCCTCGACGCGGCGCATCCGGTAGCGCAGCGTGTGGCGGTGCACGCCGAGGTCCGCCGCCGCCGCGTCCCACTGGCCGTGGCGGGACAGCCAGGCGCGCAGCGACGCGACGAGGTCGCCGCGGCCGGTGGCGTCGTGCTCGTGGAGGGCGCGCAGCATGCCGTCGGCGAAAGCGCGCACGGCGTCGTCCGCGAGCAGCGGCAGGATCGAACCGGCCGCGAGCTCCTCGTGCTCGACCAGCGCGCGGCCCCGCCGCCGGGCCACCGACAGCGCCTGCTCGGCCTGCTTGTACGCCCCGGCGGCCGCTATCGGCCCCGTCGGCGCGGAGAGCCCGACGACGGTCTCCGCGTCCTCGGCCTCCATGGCCGCGTACGCCGCCGTGCAGGACGCGACCACCGCGCCGCCGTCCGCGGCCAGCACCACCAGTCGGCCGTCGCCTTCCGGCACGACGAGCACCGCCTCGCCGGCCCGGGCCGCCGACGACTCCAGTGATTCGGCGAACGCGGCGAGCGGGTCACCGCCGGCGTCGGTGTCCGGCTCTCCCGAGAGCTCGGCGATCAGCAGCCGGAAGGGTGCGTCGAGCAGCCCGCCGTACAGGTCGCCCGCGACCGCGCGGGCGTGGTCCGGCTGACCGGCCAGCAGCATCCGCAGCACCGCGGCGCCGAGGCGCTGTTCCGCGGCCTGGAGCGAGCGGGACCGTTCCGTGGCGAGCGTGAGCAGGGCGACGGCCGAGTGGACCGCGTAGCGCTCGGCCGTGCCGAGGGGCGCCCCGGTGCCGACGGCGAGCGCGCCGCGCACACGGCGGCCGGAGCCGAGGGACTGCAGCTCGACCCGGTCGTCGCCCTGTGCACCGCCGACGACCGCGCTCGCGGGCGCGGACCGCTCCCGCAGCCGTTCCACGTCGCCCGTGAAGCGGGTGGCCCGGCGGGCCGCCCACTCGGGGGCGGCGGCCACGACCGCGCCGGAGGCGTCGTACAGGGCGGCCCAGCCGTCGACGTGCGCGGCGAGCCGGGCCACGACCGCGGCCGGCCCCTCGGCGAGCGCCGCACGGGTCATCTCGCGCTGTGCCTCGAAACCGGCGGTCACGGCCCGGTACTGGTCGGCGGCGATCGCGGCCGAGACCGCCTTGGAGATGGCGATGAACGGTGTGCGGCGCGGCACCGCGAGCAGCGGCAGCCGCTCCTCCTTCGCCGCCTCGACCAGCGCGTCGGGCACGTCCTCGTAGTTGACGCCGACCGCGAAGCCGAGGCCGACCACGCCCGCCGCGACCAGCCTGCGCACATAGCGCCGCATCGCCTCGGGGTCCTCGGCGTCCAGGGTCATGGCGGTGACGAGCAGCAGCTCGCCGCCCTCCAGGTACGGAACGGGGTCGGCGAGCTCGCTGACATGGGCCCAGCGCACGGGCGTCTCGAGGCGGTCCTCACCGGCGCGCACGGTGAGCTTGAGCGCCGAGTGCTGGACGAGCGAGGCGAGGGTGGGCGGCATGGACCGGGGGCCCTTCGAGCAGAGGTGTGGTTTTCGCCGTCCCGTACGAACGGCCTACCTCGATTCTGCCAGGGCGTAGCAGTCCGGGAATCCGCTCAGGTCCGCAGGTCGACCAGGAGCGGCGGTGCGTGCTCGCCCCGGACGCTGGTCAGCGACAGTACCGCGTGGCCGGCGGGCAGCCCGTGCGCCAGGTCGGACGCCGACCAGCGGGGGCGTTCGACCTCGCGCACGGTCACCGCCTCGGCCGTCGCGGCCTTGCCGGTGGCCAGGCGGCGGATCATGTGCAACGCCTTGGTGAGCGGTTCGTCGGAGACGATCTGCCGGTTGGTGATGTCCCGGGTCTGCACCCACTCGGTGCCCCAGGTCTCGGCGAAGTGCCCGCCGTCCCAGGGGGCGAGCCCGGCGAACGCCATGCGGCAGCCGACCGCGCCGAGCAGTGGTCCGCGCAGCGGCTCCGGCACGTCCTCCAGCGTCCGCAGCGCGAACACGACGCCCGCGTTGGCGCTGCGCAGCCGCTGGACGGCGCGCACCGAGTCACCGGTGACCGTGTACGAGGCGTCGTCGAGGACCAGGCAGGCGAACAGCGAGCGGTCGGTGCGGGTCAGCGCGGCCTCGGTGAACTGGGCCAGCACCAGCCGCGCGATGATCCGGGACGCCTCGGCGTGGCCGCGCTCGGGAAGGTCGATACGGACGCGCAGCGGGTGCTCGATCGAGCGCAGCGAGAACTGCCGGCCGTCGCCGTCGGTACGGAAGAAGTCCGCGAAGGCGGGCCGGTCCAGGAACGCGATCCGCTCGGCGAGCAGGACGCCGATGTCTTCGCCGCGCGCCGACTGCCGTTCGCGGGCGTCGAGTTCGCGCAGCTGCGAGGCCTCTCCCGCGGCCTCCAGCGCCGAGCGCAGGCCGTCCAGGGCCGCGGGCGCGCCGCCGAGGAGTTCTCGCAGCTCCGGGACCGCCGGGAAGCGGCCGTGGACGCACTGGTAGGGACCGATGAGCTGGGCGAGGGCGGTGGCGGCGCGGCGGCTGTCCCCGCCGGTCAGGCCGGCCGCGAGGTCGCCGACGAGCGCCTCGGCGAGCATGCGGGCGGCCTCGTCGGGGTCGTCGGCGCCGCCGTACAGATCGAGGTCGTGGGTGGATCCGGGCCGGCCCACGGAGACGACCAGGTCGAAGTCGCCGTCCGGGGCGACGGCGGAGCCGTGGGCGGTGACGGCGACGACGACGGCGCGGTTGGCGAGGGCGAGCAGGCACAGCGATTCGACGACGGGCCGGACGAGCCGCACGCTCTTGCCGGACCCCGAGGGGCCGACGGCGAGCAGCGAGGTCCCGAGCAGTGCGGGCTCCAGGGCCACGCCGGTGGTGCGCCGGGCGTAGGGATTGCGGGCGTCGTCGACGACGGTGCCGATCTTGACCTGGCCGGTGACCAGATCGTGGGTGGCGGTGCGTACGGGCAGGTCCCGCAGGCCCGAGGGGTGGGCGCAGGCGGCGGGCCCGTGCCTGCGGACGGTGTCCGCGAAGGCGGCGAGCCGTTCGGGCCGGGCGTGGACGCCCTGCCAGGCGCGCCGGATGCGGGCGTAGTCGACGTCGCCGAGCGCCCCGGAACGGGCGGCCTCCCCGAGGCGCGCGGCGGCGTCGGAGAGCCCGGCGCCGCGCAGCTCGGGCCAGTCGGCGAGGTCGGCCTCGGGCGTGGGCGGGGCGGGTCGGGCGGGTTTGCGGCGGCGGACGACGTAGCGCTGCCAGATCTCGGGCACGTGGCCGACGCGGGCGAAGAACACCAGCATTCCGCCGCCGACCACGGCGTAGTAGACGTAGCTGGCGTTGGCCCAGGTGGTGGCGTCGGCGCGCCAGGAGTCGGGGGTGAGCACGAGGAGGGGCCACAGCCAGTAGCGACCGAGGTAGCCGTTCCAGAGCAGGGACCACAGCAGCCAGCCGCTGAGCAGCGAGACGAGCGCGCCGGAGAACAGCCGCCTGGCCGGGACGAGTTCGGGCTCCTCCTGAGGGCGCGGGCGGTGCCCGAGCCGCCACACCCCTGGCTCGGCCTGGGGCCGCGGGGTGCGCAGCCACTCCAGCACGGCGGGGCGGGTCGTGGGGGCGTGCCCCGGCACGGCGGGCGTGCCCGGCGGCATGGGCGGTGCGGGCGGTGCGGGCGCCTCGGGCGGTGGTCCGGCCGGACGGGGCACGGGATTGGCGCGTGTGCCGCGTGCGTCGAATGTGCCTTCGGATTCCATTGAACCGCTGCCCCCTGACCAGCCAGGCCCGCTCTGTGCACCGTCAATCTAGTGCCCCCGCGCGGGTAGTTCAGCGACTCGCGCGGGTGCGGTCGTGCCCGTGGGCACCGTACGGGGCCGTGTCGCCCCCGCCGAGTGACGTGCCGCTCCGGCGCCGGGCCGCACGGCCGGCTGGGCGCCGTGGCCCCGTTCGCCGAGCGCAAACAGGAGACCGACGACCGCCACGGGCGGCATCCGCCCCCGCGGCCGGCCGGGCGCACCTCAGCACGGCACGTCCGTACGCCGATCGGCCCAGCGGGCCGCACGCGCCCGGCTGAGGGCAGCAGGCCATCCGGGGCGGCCCGGCCCGGCGGACGACGGCGCGCGTGGACACCAAGGCCGCGGGCGGCCGCCCCCGTGCCCGGTATCGAGCGGCACGCCCGGGCCGGGGGCCGCACCCGCGCCCCGTGCGTCCACGCGGGCCGGGAGTCGATCCGGCCGCCGGGGGGAGCCGCCGGGCCGCCCCGGCCCTCGCGCGCCCCCGCCTATGGCCGTCGAGGACAACGACACACCCCCAACACTCCCGAACGGCGCATGCCCGCATCCCCTCCCCGCCCCTAGCCTGCGGAGAAAGACAAGAAGCGTCCGGATACACCCCAGGAGCCCCTCATGACCGCAATCCCGCAGGAGCGCCGCGTCGTCACCGCCATCCCCGGCCCGAAGTCGCAGGAGCTTCAGGCCCGCCGTACGGCCACGGTCGCCGGCGGTGTGGGGTCCGTGCTGCCCGTCTTCACGGCCCGTGCGGGCGGCGGGATCATCGAGGACATCGACGGCAACCGCCTGATCGACTTCGGCTCCGGCATCGCCGTGACCTCGGTCGGCGCGTCCGCCGAGGCCGTCGTGCGCCGCGCCTCCGCGCAGCTCGCCGACTTCACCCACACCTGTTTCATGGTCACCCCGTACGAGGGCTACGTGGAGGTCTGCGAGGCGCTCGCCGAGCTGACCCCGGGCGACCACGCCAAGAAGTCCGCGCTGTTCAACTCGGGCGCCGAGGCCGTCGAGAACGCCGTCAAGATCGCCCGCGCATACACCAAGCGCCAGGCCGTCGTCGTCTTCGACCACGGCTACCACGGCCGCACCAACCTCACGATGGCGCTGACCGCCAAGAACATGCCGTACAAGCACGGCTTCGGCCCGTTCGCCCCCGAGGTCTACCGCGTCCCGGTCGCCTACGGCTACCGCTGGCCCACCGGCCCGGAGAACTGCGGCCCCGAGGCCGCCGCCCAGGCCATCGACCAGATCACCAAGCAGGTCGGCGCCGAGAACGTCGCCGCGATCATCATCGAGCCGGTCCTCGGCGAGGGCGGCTTCATCGAGCCGGCCAAGGGCTTCCTGCCAGCGATCGTGAAGTTCGCCAACGACAACGGCATCGTCTTCGTCGCCGACGAGATCCAGTCGGGCTTCTGCCGCACCGGCCAGTGGTTCGCCTGCGAGGACGAGGGCATCGTCCCGGACCTGATCACCACCGCCAAGGGCATCGCGGGCGGCCTGCCGCTCGCCGCCGTCACCGGCCGCGCCGAGATCATGGACGCCCCGCACGCGGGCGGCCTCGGCGGCACCTACGGCGGCAACCCCGTGGCCTGCGCCGGTGCGCTCGGCTCCATCGAGACGATGAAGGAGCTCGACCTCAACGGCAAGGCCAAGCGCATCGAGGAGGTCATGAAGGGCCGCCTCGCCGCGATGCAGGAGAAGTACGAGATCATCGGCGACATCCGCGGCCGCGGCGCCATGATCGCGATCGAGCTCGTGAAGGACCCGGCGACCAAGGAGCCGAACGCGGAGGCCGCCGGCGCGCTCGCCAAGGCCTGCCACGCCGAGGGCCTGATCGTCCTCACCTGCGGCACCTACGGCAACGTGCTGCGCTTCCTGCCCCCGCTCGTCATCGGCGAGGACCTCCTGAACGAGGGCCTGGACATCATCGAGCAGGCGTTCGCAGGCATCTGACCGGGGACGACGCAGCCGCTCTGTGAAGAGAGTGTGGGGGGCCGATGGCGGGATGGGAATCCGTCTGTCGGTCCCCCGGCCTCTGCCGTACGGTTTCTGCAGATGAGAGAAACACCCAGCTCGCAGGGAACCGCGGGCGACCCCGGGCCGGAGCCCCCCCAGCCCCGACCCGGTCGTGCCACAGCGCACACCACTGGAGCCTCACGCTCCGGAACTCCTCACCGATCGGATGGCCGCCCGCCCCAAACCCCCCGGGGCGCGCGGCGAACCGGTCCGGCCGGCCGCATCGGAACCACCCCCCCTGTTCCGATGCGGCCGGCCTCTCGGCGTCTGCGGGCCGCCGCGCTCGCGGTGTGCTGCACGCTCTTCGCACTGATCACCTGGCAGGTCGCCGCGCACGGTCCGCTGCGGAGGGCGGACGAACGCCTCGGGCGCGCCGTCTTCCGCGACGTGCCCGACGCGCTGACCGAACCGCTCGCCGACCTCGGCAGCATGCCCGTCGCCCTGCCCGTGCTCACCGCCGCCCTCGTGTGGACGCTGTGGCGCGGAGGACGGTGGCGGCCCGTGTCGGCCACCGTGCTCGCCGTGGCGGCGGTGCCCGCGCTGGTGATCCCGCTCAAGGTGTGGATCGCCCGCCCGGGTCCACTGGAGCCGGGCACGGGCTGGTACCCCTCGGGGCACACCGCGACCGCGATGGTCGCCTACTGCGGCGCCGCACTGCTCCTCGCCCCGCACACGCGCCGCCGGTGGCCGATGCCCGTCGCCGCGGTGCTCACGGTGGCGACGGGCGTCGGGCTCGTGCTGCGCGGCTACCACTGGCCGCTGGACGTGGCGGGCAGCTGGTGCCTGTTCGGCGCGGTGCTGCTGGTGCTCGGCTCCAGCCGGTCGGACCGGCCTCGGAGCCGCCGTCGCGGGTGAGTTCGACGTCGGCGGCCGTCGCGCGCTCTCAGAGCGAGCGCGAAGGGGCCCCTCTCATACGCGACTTCGGGCACGTGTCACCCCGAGAGGCCGCGGCGGCTCAGCTGTCGAACCCGAGACCGAGCCGGTCCAGCGTCCGCAGCCACACATTGCGCCGCCCGCCGTTGGCGTCCGCCCTGGCCAGCGACCACTTGGTGAGCCCGATGCCGGCCCAGGCGACGGGCTCGGGCGGGAACGGCAGCGGCTTGTTGCGCACCATCGTCAACGCGGTGCGTTCGGTGCGCTCGCCGCCCAGGAGGTCGAGCATCACATCGGCGCCGAACCGGGTCGCGCCGACGCCGAGGCCGGTGAACCCGGCGGCGTAGGCGACCCTGCCGCGGTGCGCGGTGCCGAAGAACGCGGCGAACCGTGAGCACGTGTCGATGGCCCCGCCCCAGGCATGGCTGAACCGGAGCCCCTCCAGCTGCGGGAAGCAGCGGAAGAAGTGCCCGGCGAGCCTCAGGTACGTCTCGGGCCGGTGGTCCAGCTCGGCGCTGAGCCGGCCGCCGAACGGATAGACCGCGTCGTAACCGCCCCACAGGATGCGGTGGTCGGCGGTGATGCGGAAGTAGTGGAACTGGTTGGCGCTGTCGCCGAGTCCCTGCCTGCGCTTCCAGCCCACGGAGGCGAGCTGTTCGCTGCTGAGCGGTTCGGTCATCAGGGCGTAGTCGTAGACCGGGACGGTGTACGGGCGCACCCGCTTGACCAGCGACGGAAAGACGTTGGTGCCGAGCGCGACCCGCCGGGCCAGGACACGGCCGTACGGGGTGCGTACGGCCATGCCCGGTCCGCAGGCCGCGAGTTCGAGCCCGCGGGTGTTCTCGTAGACGCGGACACCGAGGCCGAGGCACGCCTGCTTGAGTCCCCAGGCGAGCTTGGCCGGGTGCAGCATGGCGACGCCGTCGCGGTCCCACAGACCTCCGAGGAAGGTCGGCGAGTCGACCTCGGCGCGCACGGCGTCCCGGTCGAGCATCTCCAGTCCGCCGAAGCCGAGCCGGGTCGCCTCCTCGTGCAGCTCGTGGAGTTCGGCGAGCTGGTGGGGCTCGGTGGCCACGTCGATCTCGCCGGTGCGCTCGAAGTCGCAGTCGATCCCGTAGCGGGCGACGGTGTCCTCGATCGCGTCCAGGTTGCGCGCCCCGAGCTCCTCCAGCTTCGTGAGCTCGTCCGGCCAGCGGGCGAGACCGTTGCCGAGGCCGTGGGTGAGGGAGGCGGCACAGAACCCGCCGTTGCGCCCGGAGGCGGCCCAGCCCGCCTCCCGGCCCTCGATCAGGACGACGTCCCGCCCGGGGTCGCGCTCCTTGGCGAGGAGCGCGGTCCACAGGCCGCTGTAGCCGCCGCCGACGACGAGGAGGTCGCAGCGTTCGGTGCCGGTGAGAGCGGGCAGCGCACCTGGCCTGCCGGGGTCGTCCAGCCAGAAGGGGACGGGCTGGGCGTCGGCGAGGGACGAGGCGAAGGTCATGGCGGCGGGGGCCATGGTTTCCACTCCTTAGGGGCCCGGAGGGCCTACTGGGGCAGCCCGGCTTTGTTGCGCCGGTTGCTGACGACCTGGCCCGCGACCACGATCAGCACGGCGACGGCGAACATGGCCGTGCCGATGACGTTGATCTGCACGGGGGTACCGCGCTGGGCCGAACCCCACACGAACATGGGGAAGGTGACGGTGTTTCCGGAGTTGAAGTTGGTGATGATGAAGTCGTCGAAGGACAGCGCGAAGGCGAGCATCGCACCGGCCGCGATTCCAGGGGCGGCGATCGGCAGGGTGACCCGCAGGAACGTCTGCACGGGTCCCGCGTACAGGTCGCGGGCGGCCTCCTCCAGACGCGGGTCCATCGACATCACGCGTGCCTTGACGGCGACCACCACGAAGCTGAGGCAGAACATGGTATGGGCGATGAGGATGGTCCAGAAGCCCAGCTGCACGCCCAGGTTGAGGAAGAGCGTGAGCAGCGAGGCGGCCATGACCACCTCGGGCATCGCCATCGGCAGGAAGATCAGCGAGTTGATCGTGCCGCGTGCGCGGAAGCGGTACCGCACGAGCGCGAACGCGATCATCGTGCCGAGGAGGGTCGCGCCGATGGTCGCCCACAGCGCAATCTGCAGGGACAGCGCGAGCGAGCCGCACAGGTCGGCGACACCGCACGGGTCCTTCCAGGCGTCGGTGGAGAACTCCTGCCAGGAGTAGTTGAACCGCCCTGCCGGCTTGTTGAACGAGAACACCGTCACGATGATGTTCGGCACGATCAGATAGGCGAGCGTGAGCAGGCCCGCGACCACCACGAGGTTGCGCCTTATCCAACGCATCAGACCAGGTCCTCCGTTCCGGCCCGGCGGATGTAGACGGTGACCATGATCAGCACGATCGCCATCAGGATGAACGACAGCGCGGCGGCCGTCGGGTAGTCGAGCACCCGCAGGAACTGCGACTGGATGACGTTGCCGATCATGCGCGTGTCGGTGGAGCCCAGCAGTTCGGCGTTGACGTAGTCGCCGCTCGCGGGGATGAACGTGAGCAGCGTTCCGGAGACGACGCCCGGCATGGACAGCGGGAACGTCACCTTGCGGAAGACCGTGGCGGGCGTCGCGTACAGGTCGCCGGCCGCTTCGTGCAGGCGCGGATCGATCCGTTCCAGCGACGTGTACAGCGGCAGGATCATGAACGGCAGGAAGTTGTACGTCAGACCGGTGACGACGGCGAGCGGGGTGGCGAGGACGCGGTCGCCCTCGGTCATCCCGAGCCAGCTGGTGACGTCGAGGAATCCAACGGTGTTCAGGACCTCCACCACCGGTCCGCCGTCCGCGAGGATCGTCTTCCAGGCGAGCGTACGGATCAGGAAGCTGGTGAAGAACGGCGCGATGACCAGCACCAGCAGGAGATTGCGCCAGCGGCCCGCCCGGAAGGCGATCAGGTAGGCGAGCGGGTAGCCGAGCAGCAGACACAGGACCGTGGCGGTGCCCGCGTACAGCAGCGACCGCAGGAAGTGCGGGTAGTACTCGGTCAGCGCGTCCCAGTAGGTCGCGAAGTGCCAGGTGACCTCGAAGCCCTGCTCCAGGGAGCCGGTCTGCACGGAGGTCGACGCCTGGTAGACGAGCGGGAGCGCGAAGAACACGAGCAGCCACAGGATGCCCGGCAGCAGCAGCCAGTACGGGACGAGCCGGCGGCGCACGGACGTCTTGTGGGCCGGTGGTCCGGCGGGGGCCGGGGCGGCGGGCGGCGCCTCGGTGACGGTCATGGCGTCTCCTCCACCGTCTCCACACCCGCGACATCCACTGTCCCCGCAAGCATGGACTGGGCGGCGTCGAGACCGAAGGTGTGCTCGGGGTTCCAGTGCAGGAGGACCTCGGCGCCCGGTACGAGCCCCGCCCGGTGCTCCACGTTCTGTGCGTAGACCTCGAGCGCCCTGCCCGCGGGGCTCTCCACGACGTACTGCGTGGAGACGCCGATGAAGGAGGAGTCCACGATCCGGCCGGTGACGGCGTTCCGGCCGGCGGCGACGGAGTCGGCCGCGTCGGCGGCGGTGAGGGAGATCTTCTCGGGGCGGACGCCCACCAGCAGCCTGCCGCCGGTGCGCACCGCGTCGGGACAGCGGTCCGCGGGCAGGCGCAGCTTGCCGCCGCCCGCCGTGACGACGACCTCGTCGCCGCTGCTGTCCACGACGTCCGCCTCGATGAGGTTGGAGGTGCCGAGGAAGTTGGCGACGAAGGTGGTGCGGGGGTTCTCGTAGAGCTCGGCGGGTGCGCCGAGCTGCTCGACCCGGCCGCCGTTCATGACCGCGACCGTGTCGGCCATGGTCATGGCCTCCTCCTGGTCGTGGGTGACATGGACGAAGGTGATGCCGACCTCGGTCTGGATGCGCTTGAGCTCCAGCTGCATCTGGCGGCGCAGCTTCAGGTCGAGCGCGCCGAGCGGCTCGTCGAGCAGGAGGACCTGAGGGTGGTTGATCAGCGCGCGGGCGACGGCGACGCGCTGCTGCTGGCCGCCGGAGAGCTGGTGCGGCTTGCGGTGGGCGAAGTCGCCGAGCTGGACGAGGTCGAGCATGTCGCCGACCTGTTTCGTCACGGATTTCACGCCGCGGCGGCGCAGTCCGAAGGCGACGTTCTCGTAGATGCTCAGGTGCGGGAAGAGCGCGTAGCTCTGGAAGACGGTGTTCACCGGGCGCTTGTGCGGCGGCAGGGCCGTGACGTCGCGCGCGCCGAGCGAGACGGTTCCGGTGGAGGGGTCCTCCAGGCCGGCGATCATGCGCAGGGTGGTGGTCTTGCCGCAGCCGGACGCGCCGAGCAGGGCGAAGAACGACCCCTGCGGGACGGTCAGGTCGAGCGGGTGGACGGCGGTGAAGGAGCCGTAGGTCTTGCTGATCCCGGAGAGGCGGACGTCGCCGCCCTCTGTCTTCTCGGTCATGGGTCGCGGTCCCAGGGTGTCGGGTCGTCAGGACAGGGGCGGTCAGGCGCCGATGAGCTTGGCGAACTTCTCTTCGTACGCCGTCTCTTCCTCGCTGCTGAGCGAACGGAAGGAGTGGGACTTGGCCGCCATGGCCTCGTCCGGGATGATCAGCGGGTTCTCGGCCAGCGCGGGGTCGATCTTCGCCAGTTCCGGGCCGACTCCGGCGACCGGGGTGACGTAGTTGATGTACGCGGCGAGCTTCGCGGCCACCGGCAGCTCGTAGTAGTAGTCGATCAGCCGGGTGGCGTTCTTCCGGTGCCGCGCCTGGGCCGGGACCAGCAGGTTGTCGGTGGCCGTCATGTAGCCGGCGGCGGGGATCGCGTAGCGGATGTCGGGGTTGTCGACCTGGAGCTGGATCAGGTCGCCGGCCCACGCGATGCAGGCGGCGATGTCGCCCTTGTCGAGGTCCGAGGTGTAGTCGTTGCCGGTGAAGCGGCGGATCTGCTTCTTGTCGACGGCCTTCTGGAGCCTGCCGAGCGCGGCGTCGTAGTCGGCGTCGGTGACCTTGACCGGGTCCTTGCCCATGTCGAGGAGGGTCATGCCGACCGTGTCGCGCATCTCGGTGAGGAAGCTGACCCGGCCCTTGAGCCTCGGGTCGTCCAGCAGCTGGGTGACGGAGTCCACCTTGCGGCCGCCGGTGGCCTTGATGTTGTAGGCGATGACGGTGGGGATGCCCGTCCAGGGGTAGCTGTAGGCGCGGCCCGGGTCCCAGTCGGGGCTGCGGAACTGCTGGGAGAGGTTGGCGTAGGCGTTCGGCAGCAGTGAGGGGTCGAGCTTCTGCGCCCAGCCGAGGCGGATGATCCGCGCGGCCAGCCAGTCGGTGACGTTGATCAGGTCGCGGCCGGTGTCCTGCCCGGCCGCGAGCTGCGGCTGGATCTTGCCGAAGAACTCGACGTTGTCGTTGATGTCCTCGGTGTACTTGACCGTGATCCCGGTGCGCCGGGTGAACTCCTGCAGCGTCGGACGGCTCTTCTCGTCCTCGCTGATGTCCATGTACTCGGTCCAGTTGGAGAAGGTCAGCCGCTTCTCCTTGTCCGAGAAGTCGTCGGAGCCCTCGGCCCCGGCCTCGCGCTTGGCCGGCGGGATGCCGCAGGCGCTCAGCAGGCCGGCGCCGCCGGCCGTGAGTGCGCCGATGCCGGACGCGCGCAGCAGTGAACGGCGGGAGAGGGCACCCCGCCCGTTGGTCAGGCTGCGCCGCATCGCGGCGATCTGCGCCGCCGAGAGGCGCTCGGACTCGTACTGCTCCATGACGCTCTGCCCTTTCGGGTGGGTTCGGCCGCTTGTCACGCGGCCTGACACCACGCGGCGGTAGCCGCATGTCGTTACGGACGGTCCCCGAAGATCGTGCGGTGCCAGTCCTTCCTGGCGCTCGCGGTGTTGTCGTACATGACGTGCTTGACCTGCGTGTACTCCTCGAAGGAGTACACCGACATGTCCTTGCCGAAGCCGGATGCCTTGTATCCGCCGTGCGGCATCTCGCTGATGATCGGAATGTGGTCGTTGACCCAGACGCAGCCCGCCTTGATCTCCCGGGTGGCCCGACCGGCCCGGTAGACGTCGCGGCTCCAGGCGGAGGCGGCGAGTCCGTAGGGAGTGTCGTTGGCGAGGGCGATGCCCTCGTCGTCGGTGTCGAAGGGGAGCACGACCAGGACGGGGCCGAAGATCTCGGACTGGACGATCTCGCTGTCCTGGGCGGCCCCTGTGATCAGCGTAGGCCGGTAGTACGCACCACGCTTGAGTTCGCCCTGGGGCGCTTCGCCGCCGGTGACGACGGTGGCGTAGGCGCGCGCCCGGTCGACGAAACCGGCGACGCGGTCGCGCTGGAGGTGCGACACGAGCGGGCCGAGGTCGGTCGCGGGATCGAGGGGGTCCCCGAGCCGGACCGTGGCCATCAGATCGGCGACGGCGGCGACGAAGGCGTCGTACAGCGGCCGCTGCACATAGGCGCGGGTGGCCGCCGTGCAGTCCTGGCCCGAGTTGATGAGGGAGCCCGCGACCGCGCCGTGGGCGGCGGCCTCGACGTCGGCGTCGTCGAAGACCACGAAGGGGGCCTTGCCGCCGAGTTCGAGGTGCAGCCGCTTGACGCTCGCGGTGGCGATCTCCGCGACGCGCTTGCCGACGGCGGTGGAGCCGGTGAACGAGGTCATGGCGATGTCCGGGTGGCCGACCAGGTGCTCGCCCGCGTCCCTGCCCGCCCCGTTGACGATGTTGACGACGCCGTCGGGGATGCCCGCCTCCGCGGCGGCCTCGGCGAACATCAGCGAGGTGAGCGGGGTGATCTCGGCCGGCTTGAGGACGATGGTGTTCCCCGCCGCGATCGCCGGGAGGATCTTCCAGGCCGCCATCTGGAGCGGGTAGTTCCAGGGAGCGATCGAGCCGACCGTCCCGATGGGCTCCCGCCGTACGTACGAGGTGTGGTCGCCGCTGTACTCACCGGCCGACTGGCCCTGGAGGTGGCGGGCGGCCCCGGCGAAGAAGGCGGTGTTGTCCACGGTTCCGGGGACGTCGAACTCGGTGGTGAGCTTGATCGGCTTGCCGCACTGGACGGACTCCGAGTGCGCCAGGTCCTCTGCCCGGTCGGCGAGCACGCCCGCGAACCGGTGCAGCGCGTCCGAGCGTTCGCCCGGGGTGGCGCCCGCCCAGCCGGGCAGCGCCTCACGCGCGGCGGCGACGGCGGCGTCGACGTCCGCGGCCGACGCGAGCTCGTAGGTGTGGACGGTCTCGCCCGTCGCCGGGTTCACCACGTCCTGCGTACGGCCCGAGGTGCCGGATCGAAGCCGTCCGCCGATGTACTGCGTGCCGGCCGCGAAGCGGTCCCGCATCCGGTGGCCGTTGCCCATGATGCTCTCCGTTGTTCCAGCTCGAAGTGAGTGCTGATCCTGGCAGAGGGTGACCCACGCAACAAGGGATTCCGTTGTTGCCTTTTGATTACGCGACGGAATCGGTCGACCATGTGTCGCGTCAGCGAGGCCGTCCCCCGACGGACTGTCGGGGGCGGCTGACAGACTCGCGTGCATGGGGAGAGACGAACTGATCAAGCTGGCCGCCGAGGGACAGCGAATCAAGTACCTGCACTTCTGGGGGCATGCGCCGCGCCGCGACGGCCGGATCGGAGCGAGCTGCCTGAGTCAGTGGTGGCCCTCGCCGTTCGCGGTCGACGGCGTGCAGTACGCGACCGCGGAGCACTGGATGATGGCGGCCAAGGCCCGGCTCTTCGGGGACGCGGAGGCGGAACACCGGGCACTGGAGGCGAAGAGCCCCGCCGAGGCGAAGAAGGCGGGGCGTCTGGTGCGCGGCTTCGACGAGGCGATATGGCGGCGCGAGCGGTTCGCGATCGTGCGCGCCGGCAGCGTCCACAAGTTCGGCCGGGACGCCGCGCTGCGGGACTTCCTGCTGGGGACCGGCGACCGGGTGCTCGTGGAGGCCAGCCCGGTCGACCGCATCTGGGGCATCGGGCTGGCCGCGGACGACGAGCGGGCGCAGGACCCGGCGCGCTGGCGCGGGCTCAACCTGCTCGGGTTCGCGCTGATGGAGGCGCGTGAGGAGCTGCGGGTCCAGGAGCAGGCCCCGGTGCGGCGGGCCCTCGCGGGCGAGGGCCCGCCGACGTCACGGGCGGGCGACGTCAGCGAGTGACGTCGACGACCAGGTGGTTCGAGTAGCTGTCGTAGTCGTAGTCGTCCTGCCTCTTCTTCTCCTCGTTGATCGCCGTGGTGATGCCCCAGGCGACGAGGGCGATGAAGATGAGGCCGAGAGCGATGCCGATGGAACCGAGGATGATGCCGGACAGCGCCATGCCGCCGTTGGTGGCCTCGCCCCGCTGGGCCCGCTTGCGCCCGAGGATGCCGAAGATCAGCGCGAGCACGCCGAGGATGATGCCGACGATCCCGTACAGGCAGAACAGGCACACGGACAGGATGCCGAGCACCATCGCGGTGATGCCCATGCCGTTCGCCGGGCTCGGCGTCCAGCCCGGGTTCGGTCCGGCGTACGGCGCGTAGCCCGGGTAGGCGGCGCCGTACGGGTCGGAGGGTGCGCCGAAGCCCTCCGTGGGTGCACCGAAGCCGCCCGCGGCGCCGGAGGCGGGGGGCTGGGGCAGGCTCGCGGCGGCCGGGTAGCCGTAGCCGGGCGCGGGCCCGCCCGGCGCGACCGGGGGCGGCGGCACGGAGCCGGTGTCGCCGGGCATCCCGATGACCGTCGGCTGGTCGTGCACGCTCGGCGGCGTGGGTGCGGACTGCGGCTTGTCCAGCGGCACCCTGTCCTGCGGAGCCCCGCCGGCCGGCGGGGCCCACGGGTCGTTCGGCTGGGGCGCGCCCGCCGGCCCGCCCTGGTTGCCGTGGTTGTCAGACATGGATCTCCCCCATAGGTGGTCCGGTCATGCTACGACCTCGGTCCCGGCCCCGACCGGCCGCCTACGATGATCCCCTCACCAGGCGCGGCGCATCGCACACGGAGGTACCCGATGACCGATCTGCACCCCTTCATCGCAGGGCTGCCCAAGGCCGAACTGCATGTGCACCACGTCGGATCGGCCTCCCCCCGCATCGTCGCCGCACTGGCCGCGAACCACCCCGACTCCAAGGTGCCGACCGACCCCGAGGCCCTGGCCGACTACTTCACCTTCACCGACTTCGCACACTTCGTCGAGGTCTACCTCTCGGTCGTGGACCTGGTCCGCACCCCGGACGACGTACGGCTCCTCACCTTCGAGGTGGCCCGCGACATGGCCCGGCAGAACATCCGCTACGCGGAGCTGACGATCACTCCGTTCTCCTCCACCCGCCGCGGCATCGAGGAGAAGGCGTTCATGGCGGCGATCGAGGACGCCCGCAAGGCGGCCGAGAGCGAGCTCGGGGTCGTGCTGCGCTGGTGCTTCGACATCCCGGGCGAGGCGGGCCTGGAGGCGGCCGAGGAGACGGCGCGGCTCGCGGTGGACCTGCGCCCGGAGGGACTCGTGTCGTTCGGGCTCGGCGGTCCCGAGATCGGCGTGCCGCGCCCGCAGTTCAAGCCGTACTTCGACCGCGCGATCGCCGCGGGCCTCCACTCCGTTCCGCACGCGGGCGAGACGACGGGACCGCAGACGGTCTGGGACGCGCTGAACGACCTGCGCGCCGAGCGCATCGGCCACGGCACCAGCTCCCCGCAGGACGCGAGGCTGCTGGCGCACCTCGCCGAGCGGCGTATCCCGCTGGAGGTCTGCCCCACCTCCAACATCGCCACCCGGGCGGTCGTCGACCTCGACGAGCACCCGATCAAGGAGATGGTCGCGGCGGGTGTGCTGGTGACGATCAACAGCGACGACCCTCCGATGTTCGGCACCGACCTCAACAACGAGTACGCCGTCGCCGCTCGCCTGCTCGGCCTCGACGAGCGCGGTCTGGCCGACCTCGCGAAGAACGCGGTCGAGGCGTCGTTCCTGGACGCGGCGGGCAAGTCCCGTATCGCCGCCGAGATCGACGAGTACACCGCCGCATGGCTCGCCCGCTGAGCGGACTGACCCGGGCCGTGGCTCAGCAGGCCAGGGCGCGTTGGGGGTTTCCGTCCGGTGGTGGGTTTGCCCGGGGCCGGCCACAAGGGCGGGACGGGGACCTTCCCGGGGACCCGCGTCCGGTCACCGTCGTCGCCCACCGCGGCGACCCCTACCGGGCGCGGGAGAACACCCTGCCGTCGCTGCGGTCGGCGATCGAGCACGGGGCGGACGCGGTCGAGATCGACGTACGGCTGACCCGGGACGGCGTGCCCGTGCTGCTGCACGACGAGTCGCTGAAGCGGCTGTGGGGGCGCGACGTGCCGCTCGCGCGGCTGACGCACGCCGAGATCGAGTCCCTGACCGGCGGCGGTGTGCCGACGCTGCGGCAGGCGCTGGCCGAGGCGGGCGAGCACCGTCTGATGATCGATCTGCCCGGCGCCACGGCGGAGTCGGTGCGCACCGTGGTGGGCGCCGTCCGCGCATGCGGCGCCGGTGAGCGGGTGTACTACTGCGCGGGACCGGCGACCATGCTCGCCGTCCGGTCCGCCGACCCGTCGGCCGAGCTCGCGATGACCTGGACGACACTCGCCCCGCCGCGCCCGGTGCTGCTGGACGCGGTGCGGCCTCGCTGGCTGAACTACCGGTTCGGTCTGATCGGGCGGGAGTTGACCGACCGGGTGCACCGGCAGGGCATGCTGGTGTCGGCTTGGACCGCGGACACCCGGCGCACGATGCGCCGGCTGGTCGCCTGCGGTGTGGACTCGATCACCACCAACCGCGTGGACGCGCTCGGCGCCGTACTGCGCGAGGCGCGGCTCTCTCAGGGACTCGGCGGGTGACCGAACGGCTTGGTACCGGCACACGCCGCCGGACGCCACGCCGTCCGGCAGTCCTCTCGTGCCGACGCGTCCGACGGCGGAGCCGGGCGGCGAGGGAAGTGACGGACCGCCCGAGCCGTCGGCGCCCCGGGTGTCCGGACCGGCGGCGCGTCAGGCGCCCGCCGGGGCCGGTACGGTGGCCGGCCCCACGGCGCCCAGTGCCTCGAGTCGCTTGATCCTGCGGCGCACGGCGTACAGCGGGATCACGCCGAAGACCCCGAAGGACATGTCGATGACGGACCACCAGAAGGGGATCCCGCGGACCGGACCGCAGATCAGCGCGAGCGGGATGATCCCGGCGCACGCGATCATGCCGAACTCGACCACCCAGATGTTGCGCACCGGATCGCGGTAGGGCCCGTAGAAGGCGACCGCGATCACCAGGTGCGCGAAGGCCAGCCAGTCGGTGCCGTACAGCACGAAGGGATAGGCCTCTTCGGTGGCGTCGAGCCCCTCGCGCACCCGGCCGATCCACTCCGCGAGGCCGGGCAGGTGCTCCGGGACGGGTGATGCGGCGGAGTTCAGCAGCCCCTCCAGCCAGCGGAGTTCGGTGACGAGCGGAAAGGCGGTCGCGCCGCTGAGCACCAGGCACACGACGAAGAAGACCAGCCACACGCGTATCCCCCGCAGGAGGGCCTGTCGCTCACTCATGGCGTCACACTACGCGAGAAGTGAACGTGTTCAAAAGCGGGTCACGCGGTGACTCTCCTGGCGATCAGGTGCGCGACGGCGGTGGCGCCCGCGGCCAGGGCGAGACCGAGCGCCGCGTCCCGCGCCCGAGCGGGCCGCAGCACCCCGGCGCGCCGCAGCCGGCCCCGCGCCCAGAGGGTGAACGGCACCACGATCAACGGTGAGGTCACCGACCCCGGGGTATAGCCGCGGACGGCGGCCGCCTGGGCGAGATGAACCAGCCCGTGCAGCCCGAAGCCGTCCAACGCGCCTTGGTAGAAGCCGGACCGTCCGCCCGAGCG
Organism: Streptomyces sp. NPDC002867; assembly: GCF_053591895.1. Taxonomy (NCBI): domain Bacteria; kingdom Bacillati; phylum Actinomycetota; class Actinomycetes; order Kitasatosporales; family Streptomycetaceae; genus Streptomyces; species Streptomyces sp. NPDC002867. The sequence goes on from NZ_JBSFUR010000032.1 coordinate 26,376, forward strand.
GTGACCGGCGACGGCGGCGGAGCCGACGATCGCGGCCATCACGCCCACGGCGGCCGCGAACTCGCGCTCGTCGACCGCCTCCATCGCGCGCCACACGCGCTCCGGCACCTGCGGGAACCGCTTGCGCAGCACGGGCACGTTCTCGCGCAGCCAGCGCGGTCCGGTGGCCAGCTCCTCGGCGTCGTGGAGGGCCCAGGCGGCCAACAAGCCATAGGTGACAAGGGGGTTCAGGCGGTCATCGCTCATGATCGCCAGTCTGCCCCACCCGGGCGCCTCGGGTACGGGAAAGGGGCGGAGCGGGGAAACCTCCCCGCTCCGCCCCTCGCGACCGGGCGCGATCAGCCGTCCAGCGACGTCATCACGTGCTTGATCCGCGTGTAGTCGTCGAACCCGTACGCCGACAGGTCCTTGCCGTAGCCCGACTTCTTGAAGCCGCCGTGCGGCATCTCCGCCACCAGCGGGATGTGCGTGTTGATCCAGACGCAGCCGAAGTCCAGCGCCTTCGACATGCGCATCGCGCGCGCGTGGTCCTTGGTCCACACCGACGACGCCAGCGCGTACTCCACGCCGTTCGCCCACTCCAGCGCCTGCGCCTCGTCCGAGAAGGACTGGACGGTGATCACCGGGCCGAAGACCTCGTTCTGGATGATCTCGTCGTCCTGCTTGAGGCCGGAGACGACGGTCGGGGCGTAGAAGTAGCCCTTGTCGCCCACGCGGTGGCCGCCCGCCTCGACCTTGGCGTGCGCCGGCAGGCGGTCGATGAAGCCGGTGACCTGCGCCAGCTGGTTGGCGTTGTTGAGCGGGCCGAAGAGCACGTCGTCGTCGTCCGGCGCACCCGTCTTCGTCTCCGACGCGGCCTTCGCCAGCGCCGCCACGAACTCGTCGTGGATCGACTCCTGCACGAGCACGCGCGTGGCCGCCGTACAGTCCTGGCCGGCGTTGAAGAAGCCCGCTACCGAGATGTCCTCGACGGCCTTGGCGATGTCGGTGTCCTCGAAGACCACGACCGGCGCCTTGCCGCCGAGCTCCAGGTGGACGCGCTTGACGTCCTTGGCGGCGGACCCGGCGACCTGGATGCCGGCGCGGACGGAGCCGGTGATGGAGGCCATCGCCGGCGTCGGGTGCTCGACCATCGCGCGGCCGGTCTCGCGGTCGCCGCAGATGACGTTGAAGACGCCCTTGGGCACCACGGAGCCGATGATCTCGGCGATCAGCACGGTCGACGCCGGGGTGGTGTCGGACGGCTTGAGCACCACGGTGTTGCCCGCGGCGAGCGCCGGGGCGAACTTCCAGACGGCCATCATCATCGGGTAGTTCCACGGCGCGACCTGGGCGCAGACGCCGACCGGCTCGCGGCGGACGATGGAGGTCATGCCCTCCATGTACTCGCCCGCGGAGCGGCCTTCCAGCATGCGCGCGGCGCCCGCGAAGAAGCGGATCTGGTCCACCATCGGCGGGACCTCTTCGGTACGGGTCAGCCCGAGCGGCTTGCCCGTGTTCTCCGACTCGGCCGCGATCAGGTCCTCGGCCCGCTCCTCGAAGGCGTCCGCGATCTTCAGGAGCACCTTCTGGCGCTCGGCGGGCGTGGTGTCACGCCAGGCGGGGAACGCGGCGGCGGCGGCCTCCATGGCGGCGTCGACGTCGGCCTGTCCGGAGAGCGGCGACGTGGCGTACACCTCGCCGGTGACGGGGTTGACGACGTCGATGGTCCGGCCGTCGGCGGCGTCCCTGAACTCCCCGTTGATGTAGTTGCGCAGACGACGCAGCTCGGTGGTCACTGTTGCCACCCCTCCTGTCAGATGTCCGATGGGTGAGACACCCCACCCTAATCGCTTCTGCGACGTTTTCAACAGGCCTGACCGCCCCCAACTTCGGATTCAGTGAGATTCGATCGCCTTAACAACGAATTTCATCACTCAGGGCTTGCCAGATCGACGGGTACCGGTGCACAGTGAGCTCGTGGCCAGTCGTAGCGCAGACTCCAGGAACCAGGTCGGCAGCGGTTCGTCGTCCCCGACGATCGACGCTGTCTCCCTCGCGATCATCGAACAGCTCCAAGAGGACGGGCGCCGTCCGTACGCGGCGATCGGCAAGGCCGTGGGCCTTTCCGAGGCGGCCGTGCGACAGCGGGTCCAGAAGCTGCTCGATCAAGGCGTGATGCAGATCGTCGCCGTCACGGACCCGCTCACCGTGGGCCTGCGACGCCAGGCGATGGTCGGCATCAAGGTCGAGGGAGACCTCGACCCCGTGGCGGATGCGCTCACGGCCATGGCCGAGTGCGAGTACGTGGTGATGACCGCGGGCTCCTTCGACCTGATGGTGGAGATCGTCTGCGAGGACGACGACCACCTGCTCGAAGTGATCAACAAGCGGATCCGTGCGCTCCCCGGCGTGCGCTCCACCGAGAGCTTCGTCTACCTCAAGCTCAAGAAGCAGACCTATATGTGGGGAACCCGATAGCCGTGAGCAAGGACCTCTCCAAGACCGCCTACGACCACCTGTGGATGCACTTCACCCGCATGTCGTCGTACGAGAACGCACCCGTGCCCACCATCGTTCGTGGTGAGGGCACCTACATCTTCGACGACAAGGGCAAGCGCTACCTGGACGGCCTCGCCGGCCTCTTCGTGGTCCAGGCGGGCCACGGCCGCAAGGAGCTCGCCGAGGTCGCCGCCAAGCAGGCACAGGAGCTGGCGTTCTTCCCGGTGTGGTCCTACGCCCACCCGAAGGCCGTCGAGCTGGCCGAGCGCCTCGCGCACCACGCCCCGGGCGACCTCAACAAGGTCTTCTTCACCACCGGCGGCGGCGAGGCCGTCGAGACCGCCTGGAAGCTCGCCAAGCAGTACTTCAAGCTCCAGGGCAAGCCGACCAAGTACAAGGTCATCTCCCGTGCGGTCGCCTACCACGGCACTCCGCAGGGCGCCCTGTCCATCACCGGCCTGCCCAGCCTGAAGGCACCCTTCGAGCCGCTGGTCCCCGGTGCGCACAAGGTGCCGAACACCAACATCTACCGCGCCCCGATCTACGGCGACGACCCCGAGGCCTTCGGCCGCTGGGCCGCCGACCAGATCGAGCAGCAGATCCTCTTCGAGGGCCCCGAGACCGTCGCCGCGGTCTTCCTGGAGCCCGTGCAGAACGCGGGCGGCTGCTTCCCGCCCCCGCCCGGGTACTTCCGGCGCGTCCGCGAGATCTGCGACCAGTACGACGTGCTGCTGGTCTCCGACGAGGTCATCTGCGCCTTCGGCCGCCTCGGCACGACGTTCGCCTGTGACAAGTTCGGCTACGTGCCGGACATGATCACCTGCGCCAAGGGCATGACCTCGGGCTACTCCCCGATCGGCGCCTGCATCGTCTCGGACCGCCTCGCGGAGCCGTTCTACAAGGGCGACAACACCTTCCTGCACGGCTACACCTTCGGCGGCCACCCGGTCTCCGCGGCCGTGGGTCTCGCCAACCTCGACCTCTTCGAGAACGAGAAGCTCAACCAGCACGTGCTCGACAACGAGGGCAACTTCCTGTCGACGCTGGAGAAGCTGCACGACCTGCCGATCGTCGGCGACGTCCGCGGCAACGGCTTCTTCTACGGCATCGAGCTGGTGAAGGACAAGGTCACCAAGGAGTCCTTCAGCGACGAGGAGACCGAGCGCGTCCTGTACGGCTTCCTCTCCAAGGCGCTGTTCGACGCCGGTCTGTACTGCCGGGCCGACGACCGCGGTGACCCGGTCATCCAGCTGGCGCCGCCGCTGATCTCCGACCAGTCGACCTTCGACGAGATCGAGCAGATCCTGCGCTCGGTCCTCACCGAGGCCTGGACGAAGCTCTAGCCTCCCCGGCTCCGCACGAACGGCCCGGGTGCCCCCATCCGAGTGAGATGGGCGGTGCCCGGGCCGCGTGCTTCCCCGGACCCCGGCAGTGACTCCCTAGCGTGCCCAGTGACCGATCGGCCCTGTCTTCGTTCCCCCGTAAGGGGGGCCGGAAATCTGATCAGAACCGAGGTGTACGCGATGGTGGTCCCGCCGGACAACGACGTGATCTGGGCTCGTTCCCTGCACCACTCCCACCGCGGCTCCCCGGCGCTCGTCGGGGTGTCGCTCGGAGTACGCGAGGGCGAGATCCTCGCCGTGCACGGAGCGCGTGGCAGCGGAAAGACCACGCTCCTGCGGTGCCTGTCCGGCCAGCTCGTGCCGCAGGAGGGCGAGGTGTGGTTCAACAGCACCCCCGTCCACACGATGCCCCCGCTCCGGCGCGAGCGGCTGCGGCGCGACCGCTTCGGCTGGATCGACCCCGAACCGACACTCGTTCCCGAGCTGCGCGCATGGGAGAACGTCGCCCTGCCGCTGCTGCTGTGCGGCGCCTCCCACCGCTCGGCCAGGAGGACCGCTCTGGAGTGGATGGACCGCCTGGACGTCGGGGCCGCCGCGGACAAGCGGCCGCACGTCCTCGTCCGGGCCGAGCAGCAGCGCGTCGCCGTCGCCCGCGCACTCGTCACCACGCCGTCCGTGCTCTTCGCCGACGAGCCGACCGCGACGCTGCACAGCGCCGACCGCGCCCATGTGCTGCGTACGGTGGCGGCCGCCGCCAGGTCCCACCGCATGACCATGGTCCTCGCCACGCACGATGCCGACGTGGCCGCCCTCGCGGACCGCGTGATCGTGCTCGCCGACGGCCGCCGGGCCGGCTCCCCGCAGGCGGCCGAGGCGGAAGGCCGGGCCGCGTGCTCGCTCTCCGTCTGACCCGCGGCGCCCACGCCCTCGTCCAACTGCGGCGGCTCCTGGTCGCCGCGGCGTCGGCGGGCGTCGGCTTCCTGATGCTCTGGACTCTGACGTACGCGCTGTCCCATCCCGCCGACTCCCGCACCGCGATCCAGCAACTGCTGTGGTGTGCGATCCCGCTCGCGGCGACCGTGTACTTCGCCGTCGCCGTCGCCCGCACCGACCCGGGCACCCGGCCGCGGTCCGGCCTGTCGGCCGTCGGTCTCGGACCGGCCGGGCTCACGGTGGTCGCCGCGGCGACGACGGCCGTCGCGGCGACGCTGGGGAGCGTGGTCGCGCTGCTGTTCTTCCTGCATCTGCGGGGCGATCTGAGCGGGCTGCCGTTCGACGGAGCGGCCGCCGACCTGCTCGCGGCCGATCACCCGCTGCCGCCCGGCGCCGTGCTGACGCTGCTGTCGCTCGTCCCGGTGACCGCGACGGCGGCCGCCGCGATCGCGCTGCGCCCCCGGCCCGCCGCCGAGGACGAGGCACCCGCCTCGGCGCCCGCCGGGCTGCCGTGGGGGGTCGCCATGATCGCCGGCGGCCTCGCCGTCGAGACGTACGCGAGCGGACGGCCCTCCGGGCATGCGCTCGCCCTGCCCGGCCCGATCGGCGGTCACCCGGCCGGGGTCCTCGCCGGCTGGGTGCTGGCCGCGGCCGGCCTGTGGCTCGCGGGACCGGCCCTGACGCATGTGTGCGGCCGTCTCCTGCAGGCCCTACGGCCCGGTGCGACCCGTCTGCTCGCGGGCCGCATCCTCATGGCGGAGGCCCGCTGTGTCGGCCGCCCGCTCGGCGTGGTGTGCGCGGTGGCCTCCGGAGCGCTCGCGGTGACCGCGCTCCACGGTGACGCGTCCCGCCCCTGGGGCCCGATGACCGCACTGGGCGCGACGCTCGTCGTCGCCTGCACGACGGCCACACTGCTCACCGCGGCGCTGGAGGTCCGGCAGTCGCGCACCGACACGACCGAGGCCCTGCTGCGTCTGGGCGCGCATCCGGCGGCGCTGCGCCGGGCCGCGTGGCTGCGCGCGGGGGCCCTGCTGCTGCTGTTCGCGCCGCTGACCCTGACGTTCGCCACAGTGGCGGCCGCGCCGTTGAAGGGCTGACGGCCCCTTCGTTCCGCACTCTCGGTGCCTTGGCGGGCCCCGCCCTTCCCCGCGGCGTGGTACGCATCCCGCGCGGCCTATCGTGGGCCCATGACGCACCCCGAGCCGCAGGCGGAGCACCGCGAGATCGAGTCACTCGAGGAATTCGACCGGGTGGTCTCCCGCGGCTCGCTCGCCGGATTCCGCGTCCAGTCCGTCGACCTCACCCATCGCACGTCCGTGCTGTTGTCCGCGGACACCGACCGGGCCGTGTTCCTCGGCTGCCCGATGGAGCCCGCGGCCGCGGCGAAGGTCCGTGCCGACGGGGCGCTCGTCTTCCCACCCGTGCCGGACCTGCCGTTCGACCCGTACCGCGGCCGTCTCTACACCGCGGATGAGCTCTTCGCCGGGCTCGACGGCGGATACGCGGCCACTGCGGATGCCCTCGCCTACGACTGGTTCCAGCGCACCAGGGCCGACGGCGACGTCTTCGCCTCGATGCTCCGCTCGATCCACGACGACGCCCTCTCGGACGCCCTCGACGAACTCCTCGCCGACGCCCGCGTGGTGGGGGTGATGGGCGGCCACGCGATGGGCCGGGGCACCGAGGCGTACGCCGGCGCGGCACGGCTCGGCCGCGCTCTCACCCGCGCGGGGTTCACGGTGGCGACCGGGGGCGGACCGGGTGCGATGGAGGCCGCCAACCTCGGTGCGTACGCCGCTCCGCACTCCGACGAGATGCTGGAGGACGCCCTCCAGTTGCTGGCGAAGGCGCCCTCCTTCATGCCCTCGGTGACCGACTGGGCGCAGGCTGCCTTCGAGGTGCGTGCCCGCTGGCCGCAGGGCGCCGGCTCGGTCGGCATCCCCACCTGGTTCTACGGGCACGAGCCGCCGAACGCGTTCGCGGAGCACATCGCCAAGTACTTCGCCAACGCCACACGCGAGGACGGCCTGCTGGCCCGCTGCGACGCGGGGGTGGTCTTCCTGCCGGGCGCGGCGGGAACGGTGCAGGAGATCTTCGACAACGCGACCCCGAACTACTACGGGTCGCGCGGCGAGCCGACCCCCATGGTGCTCGTCGACCGCGCCCACTGGACCGGCCATCTGCCCACGTGGCCACTGCTGCGCTCGCTCGCCCGGGGGCGGGCCATGGAATCGCGGATCGCTCTCGTGGACTCGGTGGAGGACGTGCCCCAGGCGCTGCTGCGGCTGGGGGCCGGCGGGTAGGCAACGGCGCCGGGGCCCGTGGATCAGTCGCCGGGCTCCAGGACCACCACGTCGTCCGCGGCGAACACGACGCCCACTCGCGCCCCTTCGCCCGGCGCGTCCCGCAGGGAGCACTCGGCCTCCAGCACGGGCCCTTCGGCGGGCCGCAGGCGCAGGGCGACGTGGCTGCCGCGGAAGGTCCGCGCGACGACCGTGGCCGCCGTGCCCTCGCCCGGCTCCACGACGTGCACGCCGGACGGCCGTACGAGCAGCGTGCGTTCGCCCTGCGGCGAGCAGTCGGGGACGGGGATCTTGCCCCAGGGGGTGTCGGCGGCCGCGCCGCCGACCGTGGCCGGCACGACGTTGTCGAAGCCGAGGAAGCGTGCGACGAACTCCGACGCCGGGCTCTGCCACACCTCCAGCGGCGTACCCGTCTGGGCGATGCGCCCCTCCTGCATGACCACGACACGGTCGGCGAGCGCGAAGGCCTCCCCCTGGTCGTGGGTGACGGCGAGGACCGTGGTCCCCAACCGGCCGAACAGCCCGCGCAGTTCGACGACGAGCCGCTCGCGCAGCCCGCGGTCCAGCTGGCCGAGCGGCTCGTCGAGCATCAGCAGCTTGGGCTCCGGCGCCAGCGCCCGGGCGAGCGCGACCCGCTGCTGCTCACCGCCGGAGAGCGCGGCCACGGACCGCCGCTGCGCTCCCGGCAGCCCGACGAGCTCCAGCAACTCGTCCACCCGGCGGCCCTGTTCACCCCGGCCGACGCGAGGCGTCTCCCCGGCCCCGGAAGGACGCATGCGCAGCCCGAAGGCGACGTTGCCCGCCACCTCGCGGTGCGGGAAGAGCTGATGGTCCTGGAACATCAGCCCCACGCCCCGACGGTGGACCGGCACCCCTGCCTGGTCGGCGCCCGCGAGCAGCACCCGGCCGGCGTCGGCGCGCTGGAGTCCGGCGACCACCCTGAGCAGCGTGGACTTGCCGCTGCCGCTCGGTCCCAGCACGCAGACGATCTCGTGCTCGGCGACCTTCAGGTCCACCGCGTCGAGGGCGGTCCGCGAACCGAACCGTACGGTGACGCTCTCGAGTTCCAGCAGCGCCATCAGAACTCCTCGGAGGTGGTGTCGGTACGGATGCGTTCGAGGAGGAGCAGTGCGGCGGCGCACACCACCATCAGGATCGTGCCGAGGGCCATCGCCTGCCCGTAGTTGAGCTCGCCGGGCCTGCCCAGCAGCCGGGCGACGGCGACGGGCAGCGTCGGCTGGTCGGGCCGGGCGATGAAGACGGTCGCCCCGAACTCGCCGAGCGAGACGGCGAACGCGAAACCCGCCGCCACCAGCAGCGCCCGGCTCACCAGCGGCAGGTCGACCTCGCGCCAGGCGCGCAGCGGCGACGCGCCGAGCACGGCCGCCGCCTCGCGCAGCCGGACGTCGACGGCGCGCAGGACGGGCAGCATGGTCCGTACGACGAAGGGCACCCCGACCAGCGCCTGCGCGAGCGGCACCAGCATCCACGAGCCGCGCAGATCGAGCGGCGGCTCGTCGAGCGTGATCAGGAACCCGAAGCCGACGGTCACGGCGGAGACTCCGAGGGGCAGCATCAGCAGGGCGTCGAATCCGCGGACCAGACGGCCGGCCCGCCGGGTGAGGGCGGCCGCCGCGAGCCCCCCGACCAGCACCGAGACGGCGGTCGCGACGAGCGCGTACTCCAGCGAGTTGGCCACGGCGTCGATCGGCGGGACGAGGAAGGCGCCGCCCGTCTCGTCGAGCACGGTGAGCGCGCGGTAGTAGTCGAGTCCGTAGCCGCGGGGCGTGTCGAAGGACCGCTCGACCAGCACGCCGAGCGGCGTGATCAGGAGCAGGGCGACGGTGACGAGCACCCCGCACAGCACGGTCCACTGGGCGGCTCCGCGCGGACGGCGGGCGGTACGGGCCGGGTCCACGAGCCTCAGCGCGCCCTCGCGGCGCCGCACGGCCCGGGCGTGGACGGCGAGGACGACGCCGACGGCCGCGAACTGCAGCATGGTGAGCACGGCCGCCGTCGGCAGGTCGAGCATCTCGGCCGTCTGCCGGTAGATCTCCACCTCGAGGGTGGAGAAGGCGGGACCGCCGAGGATCTGCACGACGCCGAAGGAGCTGAAGGTGAACAGGAAGACCATCAGTGCCGCCGCGCCGACGGACGGCGCGAGCGCGGGGAGCGTCACCCGCCGCCAGGCCGTCAGCCGGCCCGCGCCAAGTACCCGCGCGGCCTCCTCCTGACGCGGGTCGAGCTGCGACCACAGGCCGCCGACGGTGCGGACGACCACGGCGTAGTTGAAGAAGACGTGCGCGAGCAGGATGGCCCAGACCGTGGTGTCCAGGCGCACACCCCACAGCTCGTCGAGCAGTCCCCCGCGTCCCAGCAGGGCGAGGAAGGCCGTGCCGACGACGACCGTCGGAAGCACGAACGGCACCGTGACCACGGCGCGCAGGAGGCGCTTGCCGGGGAAGTCGAGCCGGGCGAACACGTAGGCGCCGGGCAGGGCGACGAGCAGGGTGAGTGCGGTGGAGGCGAGCGCCTGCCAGGTGGTGAACCACAGGACGTGCAGGATGTCCGGACGTCCGAGGACCTCGCCGAACCGCCCGAACTGCCAGGCGCCCTCGACGCGCAGGCCGCGGCCGACGATCGCGGTCACCGGGTAGGCGAAGAAGACGGCGAAGAACGCGACGGGGCCGGCCATCAGGGCGAGCCGCGCCGCGTTCCCCCGCAGGGACTGCCTTACTTCAGGACGAGCGAGGACCACGACCGGACCCACTGCTCACGGTTCTCGGCGATCGTGCCGGGAGCGACGGTCTCGGGCTTGTCGACGACCACACCGTGCTCGGTGAACAGCTCGGGCAGCTTCGCGCCCTCGACCACGGGGTTGACGAACATGGTGAGCGGCATGTCCTCCTGGAACGTCTTGGTGATCAGGAAGTCCAGCAGCGCCTTGCCTCCCGCCTCGTTCTTCGCGCCCTTGAGCAGACCGGCGAACTCGATCTGGCGGAAGCAGGTGCCGGTCGCGACACCCGTGGGCGCCTCGGCGGGCTGCGGGTCGGCGTAGAGGACCTCGACCGGCGGGCTCGAGGCGTACGAGACGACGAGGGGACGGTCGGCGCCCGCCTTCTTGCCGCCGGCGGAGCCGGAGAACTCCTCGTTGTACGCCTGCTCCCAGCCGTCGACGACCTTGACGCCGTTGGCCTTGAGCTTCTTCCAGTAGTCCTGCCAGCCGGACTCGCCGAACGCGCCGACGCTGCCGAGCAGGAAGCCGAGGCCGGGCGAGGACGTCGCCGGGTTCTCGACGACGAGCAGGTTCTTGTACTCGGGCTTCGCGAGGTCGGCGAAGGTCTTCGGGGGTGCGAGCTTCTTGCCGGCGAAGAACTTCTTGTCGTAGTTCACGCAGATGTCGCCGGTGTCGACGGGCGTGACCCGGTGCTTGTCCGCGTCGAGCCGCGCCTCGTCCGCCACCTGGTCGAGCCCCTTGGCCTCGTACGGCGTGAACAGGTCGTTGTCGAGGGCGCGGGAGAGCAGGGTGTTGTCGACGCCGAAGAAGACGTCGCCCTGCGGGGAGCCCTTGGTGAGGATCTCCTTGTTGAGCGCGGCGCCCGCGTCCCCGCTCTTGAGGACCTTGACGGTGTACCCGGTCTGCCGGGTGAACTCCTTGAGGACGGCGTCGGACGCCGCGAAGGAGTCGTGGCTGACGAGGGTGACGGTCTTTGACCCGCCGCCGGTGCCGGACCCGGAGTCCTCGGACTGCCCGCCGCAGGCCGCGAGGGCGGTGACGCCGAGGGCGGCGGCGAGCGCCGTGCCGGTGGCACGCCGAAGCTGGCTGTTCATGATGGTGCTGACTCCCTACGCCGGTATGACCCGGATCAGGTCCGAGGGTCTGCGGCCCCGGGGCGTCCTACGCCCTGCCGCACTCTCAGCGCTGCTGCGCTCCCCTGTCGGAATGTTTCGTTGTTCATTTGTGCGAACGCACAGGGCACAGTATCAGCCACCCGGCCGACGGCCCCTGGTCACCGCTCCTGCGCCGCCAGCTGCCCGCACGCGCCGTCGATCTCCTGCCCTCGGGTGTCCCGGACGGTGACCGGCACACCATGGGCCGCGATGGCCTCGACGAACGCCTTCTCGTCCTCCGGCCGCGACGCCGTCCACTTGGAGCCGGGCGTCGGGTTCAGCGGGATCAGGTTGACATGGACCCGCTTACCCTTGAGGAGACGGCCGAGCAGATCGCCGCGCCACGCCTGGTCGTTGATGTCGCGGATCAGCGCGTACTCGATGGAGATCCGGCGGCCGGACTTCTCCGCGTACTCCCATGCGGCGTCGAGGACCTCGCGGACCTTCCAGCGGGTGTTGACCGGGACGAGGGTGTCGCGCAGCTCGTCGTCCGGCGCGTGCAGGGAGACGGCGAGGCGGCACTTGAAGCCCTCGTCGGCGAAGCGCAGCATCGCGGGGACGAGGCCCACCGTGGAGACGGTGATGCCGCGCTGCGAGAGGCCGAGGCCGTCCGGCTCGGGGTCGGTCAGCCGGCGGACGGCGCCGACGACCCGCTTGTAGTTGGCGAGCGGCTCGCCCATGCCCATGAACACGATGTTGGACAGCCGGGCGGGGCCTCCGGGCACCTCTCCGTCCCGCAGGGCCCGCATGCCGTCGACGATCTGGTGCACGATCTCGGCGGTGGACAGATTGCGGTCGAGACCGGCCTGCCCGGTCGCGCAGAACGGGCAGTTCATCCCGCAGCCCGCCTGCGAGGAGATGCACATCGTGACGCGGTCCGGATAGCGCATGAGGACGGACTCGACGAGCGTGCCGTCGTGGAGGCGCCACAGCGTCTTGCGGGTGGTGTCGTTGTCGCAGGAGATGTGCCGCACGACCGACATCAGGTCGGGCAGCAGCTCCGTGGCGAGCTTCTCCCGCGCGGAGGCGGGGATGTCGGTCCACTGCGCCGGGTCGTGCGCGTACCGCGCGAAGTAGTGCTGGGACAGCTGCTTGGCGCGGAACGGCTTCTCGCCGATCGCGGCGACGGCGTCCTTGCGCTCGGCGGGTGAGAGGTCGGCAAGGTGCCGCGGGGGCTTCTTGGCTCCGCGGGGCGCGACGAAAGTGAGTTCTCCGGGCTTGGGCATGGTGCTACCAGTGTCGCAGACCCCGCGAGGTGGCCTGCGGCCGCTGACTCGGGCGGTGGTCGTCCGGAGCCGCCGGTCCGGGCGGGACGCCGCTCTGGCAGCGCCGCGCCAGAAGTCGGGCACGTGGAGGCCGTCGTCGGCGAATCAGCAGCGTGCAGCGCCGAGCCGTCCGGAGACCGGGCTCCGGGGCACCGGCTCGCCCGGATACGACGGAGGGCTCGCCGTCCAGGGGTATCCCCATGCCCCGAGGCGGCCGTGGGAGAGGACGGCGAGCCCTCACGCGGAGAACCGCAGGTCAGCCGGAGCCGACGAACAGCACCAGCAACAGCCACACCACCGGGGCCGTCGGCAGCAGCGAGTCCAGGCGGTCCATGATGCCGCCGTGGCCGGGGAGCAGGGTGCCCATGTCCTTGATGCCGAGATCCCGCTTGATCATCGACTCCCCGAGGTCGCCCAGCGTCGCGCTGGCCGCGACCGCGAGGCCGAGCAGCAGACCCTGCCACCAGGTGCCGTCGTCGACGAGGAACTGCATGCACAGCGCACCCGCCGCCATCGCGAAGGTCACCGCTCCGAGCAGTCCTTCGCGGGTCTTTCCGGGGCTGATGCGCGGCGCGAGCTTGTGCTTCCCGAAGCGCCAGCCGACCGCGTACGCACCGGTGTCGCTGACGACCGTGAGCACCAGGAAGGTGATCACCCGTTCCGGCCCGTCGTCCGCGCTGAGCATCAGCGCGACGAACGTGGCGAGGAACGGTACGTAGAAGGCGGCGAAGACACCCGCCGTGACGTCCCTGAGGTAGCCCTCGGGCGGCTCGGTCATACGCCAGACGAGCACCGCGAGCGCGGTCAGCGCCATGGCCACCCAGGCGCCCTCGGACCCGCGCACGTAGCCGGCCACGACCATGGCGGCGCCGCCGACCGCGAGCGGTACCAGCGGCGCCTTGATCTGCTTGCGCTCCTGGAGGCGGGTGGTCAGCTCCCACAGGCCGACGACGACGGCGACCGCCACCACGCCGACGAACACGGCCTTGACGATGAAGAGCGACGCGACGATCACCGCGCCGAGCCCCACACCGACCCCTATGGCCGCCCGCAGATCGCGGCCGGCCCGCTTCTTCTGCGGCGGCTGCGGCTGCTGAGGCGCTGCCGGCGGCGGGCTGGGCATGGGCTCCTGCGTGTTCTCGTCGCGGAACAGGGGGCCACCGAGCCGTGCGGCCCCCCGGTCGCGGTCCTCGCGGCCGGCCCGGCCGCTGGGCCCCTCGGGGGATTCGGCGTCTCTACCTGCGTCGGGAAAGTCCGGCACGATGGGCATGGGCTGCGTCTCTGATGTATACCGTGCGTCGTGCCCATCGTGGGCGGGACCCGCCGGGAGGGGCCCCTGGTCGGGCGGTGGCCATGCACCGGCGTATCCGGCGCCGTGCGAGGCCCCCCAGGAAGAGTCGTTCATCAGACCTCGAGCAGCTCGGCTTCCTTGTGCTTGAGCAGCTCGTCCACCTGCGCGACGTACTTCGCGGTGGTGTCGTCGAGCTCCTTCTCCGCACGCCGGCCCTCGTCCTCGCCGACCTCGCCGTCCTTGATGAACTTGTCGATGGTCTCCTTCGCCTTGCGGCGGACGGAGCGGATCGAGATCTTGGAGTCCTCGGCCTTCGACTTGGCGACCTTGATGAACTCCTTGCGGCGGTCCTGCGTGAGCTCCGGGAAGACCACGCGGATGATGTTGCCGTCGTTGCTCGGGTTGACACCGAGGTCCGAGTCGCGGATCGCCTGCTCGATGTTGCGCAGAGCGGTCTTGTCGAACGGCGTCACAACGGCCATCCGCGGCTCCGGGACCGAGAACGACGCCAGCTGGTTGATCGGGGTCAGGGCACCGTAGTAGTCCGCCACGATCTTGTTGAACATCGCCGGGTGCGCACGTCCGGTGCGGATCGCGGCGAAGTCATCCTTGGCGACCAGGACGGCCTTCTCCATCTTCTCCTCGGCCTCGAGGAGGGTCTCTTCGATCACCACTTGCTCCTGCGTGTCTTGAGTTGGGCCCGGCATCGGACTGGGCCGGCGGAACCTGCGTCGCGTGTTCCCTGCACGGTGTACGACCGGCAGGGCTTTGTCCATCCCCCGAGGGCGCCCCCCGAGGCCCTCGGGTCAGGCCCGGGTGTCCCGGTCGCTCACGAGCGTGCCGATCTTCTCACCCCGGACCGCCCGAGCGATATTGCCCTCGGTGAGGAGTTCGAAGACGAGGATCGGGAGCGCGTTGTCGCGGCAGAGGGTGATGGCGGTGGCGTCGGCGACCTTGAGGTTGCGGGACAGCACCTCGCCGTACTCCAGCGCGTCGAACTTCACCGCGTCCGGATTGGCCTTGGGGTCGGAGTCGTAGACGCCGTCGACACCGTTCTTGCCCATCAGCAGTGCTTCGGCGTCGATCTCCAGGGCGCGCTGGGCGGCGGTGGTGTCGGTGGAGAAGTAGGGCATGCCCATACCGGCGCCGAAGATGACGACGCGGCCCTTCTCCAGGTGCCGTACGGCGCGCAGCGGGATGTACGGCTCCGCGACCTGTCCCATCGTGATGGCGGTCTGCACACGTGAGTCGATGCCCTCCTTCTCCAGGAAGTCCTGGAGAGCGAGGCAGTTCATGACGGTGCCGAGCATGCCCATGTAGTCGGAGCGTGCCCGGTCCATGCCGCGCTGCTGGAGTTCGGCTCCGCGGAAGAAGTTTCCGCCGCCGATCACGACGGCGATCTCTGCGCCGTCGCGGACGACCGCTGCGATCTCCCGTGCGATGGCGTGTACGACGTCGGGGTCGACGCCGAGACCGGTGCCGCCGGAGAAAGCCTCTCCCGACAGCTTCAGCATGAAGCGGCCGGCCTTTTTGCCGTGGTTGTCGTCGCCTTGTGCGGCGCCCTGGTTCATGGAGATCTCCTCGTGCACATACGAAGAAGGCCATTGCCGTTGGGGTCGTGCTGTCCCTGCCGGCAATGGCCTCCTCGTCAGATCTGCGGTCGTCCGGCGCGAACGCGGACGACTGCTTCAGACCCTACCGGGGTCCGGGGTCCGTCGCGTACGGACTCAGATGCCGACCTTGATGCGGCTGAAGCGCTTCAGGGTGACACCGGCCTCGTCCAGGATCTGCTGGACCGACTTCTTGTTGTCGAGCGCGTACGGCTGGCCCAGGAGGGTGGCCTCCTTGAAGAAGCCGTTGACACGACCCTCGACGATCTTCGGGAGAGCGGCCTCGGGCTTGCCCTCGGCGCGCGTGGTCTCCTCGGCGACGCGGCGCTCGGCCTCGACGACCTCGGCCGGGACGTCCTCGCGGGAGAGGTACTTCGGGGCGAAGGCGGCGATGTGCTGCGCGACACCCTTGGCGATCTCGGCGTTCTCCTTGTCGAGCTCGACGAGGACACCGATCTGCGGGGGCAGGTCGGGCATGGTGCGGTGCATGTACGCCGTGACGTAGCCACCGGAGAACTGCGCGAAGCGGTCGAGGACGATCTTCTCGCCGAGGTTGGCGTTGGCCTCGTCGACGTACGCCTGCACGGTCTTGCCGGGCTCGATCTCGGAGGCGAGCAGCGCCTCGATGTCCGCCGGGGAGGTGGCGGCGACGTGCGCGGCGAGCGCGTTCGCCACGGCCTGGAACTTGTCGCCCTTGGCGACGAAGTCCGTCTCGCACTTCAGCTCGACGAGGACACCGGAGGTGTTGTCGTCGGCGATCAGGGAGACGACGGCACCGTTCTCGGCGGAGCGGCCCTCGCGCTTGGCGACGCCCTTCTGGCCCTTGATACGCAGGGCCTCGACGGCCTTGTCGACGTTGCCGTCCGACTCGTCCAGCGCCTTCTTGCAGTCCATCATGCCGGCGCCGGTGAGCTCGCGGAGCTTCTTGACGTCAGCGGCGGTGTAGTTCGCCATGAGTCTGAGTTTCTCTCTCGAAGTCTGAAAGATCTACGAAGATCTGGAAGATCTACGGGTGGACGGCGGGGGCTGCACGCCCCCGCCGTCGTCAACCGAACCTGTGAAGGTCAGGCCGTAGGTCAGGCCTGCTCGGCCTCGGCGGCCGGAGCCTCAGCGGCCGGAGCCTCGGCAGCCGGGGCCTCAGCAGCCGGGGCCTCGGCAGCCGGGGCCTCAGCAGCGGCCTCGGCCGGCTTGGCCTCGGCGTCGTCGGCCTTCTTCTCGCCCTCGAGCAGGTCGCGCTCCCACTCGGCCAGCGGCTCACCGGCGGCCTTGTCGCCCGGCTTCTGGTCGCCGGTCGCGGCGCCGGAGCGGGCGATGAGGCCCTCGGCGACGGCGTCGGCGATCACGCGGGTGAGCAGGGTGACGGAGCGGATCGCGTCGTCGTTGCCCGGGATCTTGTAGTCGACCTCGTCGGGGTCGCAGTTGGTGTCGAGGATCGCGACGACCGGGATGTGGAGCTTGCGCGCCTCACCGACGGCGATGTGCTCCTTCTTGGTGTCGACGATCCAGACGGCGCTCGGCA
This sequence comes from Streptomyces sp. NPDC002867, assembly GCF_053591895.1. Taxonomy (NCBI): domain Bacteria; kingdom Bacillati; phylum Actinomycetota; class Actinomycetes; order Kitasatosporales; family Streptomycetaceae; genus Streptomyces; species Streptomyces sp. NPDC002867. The sequence goes on from NZ_JBSFUR010000032.1 coordinate 43,012, forward strand.
CCTTCTGCATCTCGCGGATACCACCGAGGGTCTTCTCCAGCTTGGCCTTCTCGCGGGAGAGGACCAGGAGCTCCTTCTTGGTGAGGCCGGAGGCGGCCACGTCCTCGAAGTCGATCTGCTCGAGCTCCTTGAGGCGCTGCAGACGCTTGTAGACGGTGGAGAAGTTGGTGAGCATGCCGCCCAGCCAGCGCTGGTTGACGTAGGGCATGCCGACGCGCGTCGCCTGCTCGGCGATGGCCTCCTGGGCCTGCTTCTTCGTACCGACGAACATGATGGAGCCGCCGTGCGCGACGGTCTCCTTGACGAACTCGTAGGCGCGGTCGATGTACGACAGCGACTGGAGCAGGTCGATGATGTAGATGCCGTTGCGCTCGGTGAAGATGAAGCGCTTCATCTTCGGGTTCCAACGACGGGTCTGGTGACCGAAGTGGACGCCGCTCTCCAGCAGCTCCCGCATCGTGACGACGGCCATGGCCGTATCTCCTTGGGTTCTCGGTTGTGTCCTGACGCCCCGACGCGCCGTGCCGCAAGGGACCGAGGAGCGCGGCCACCGACCGCTGAGGGGTGGGTGGCGGGGCGTGCGAAGTCGACCCGGTGACCCGGATCGCCAGAAGAAGTGTACGGGACCCATGACCTCCCGGGTGACGGCGCTGTCCACAACCACCCGGTTGTCCACAGATCAGGGCCGAGATCACCGCGGGTGGGGCGGCCTGCGGGACGGTGTCCCCCATGAACTGCGCACTTCCCGCGAGGCACCCGCGCCGCGCCCTGCCTGCCCTGCTCCTGCTGGCGCTGCTCGCGTCGTCGTCCCCACGGGGGCCGGGGGCGCTGGCGGGGACGGGGGCTCCGGCGGCGGAGGTGCGCCCGGGGGCGGGTGCGACAGGGGCGGCCCTGCGACGCCCCGTGGCGACGCCTCGGGAACCGGCTCTCGGAGTCCGGGCGCCGGCGAGTCCGCTGTCGGAGGAAGCCGGCGGGAACGGCGGGGCCCGGAGCTGGCCCGTCGGGGCGCCCCGGCCCGTCGTCGTGCGGGGCTGGGCGCCGCCCGCTTCGCCCTACGGCGCCGGGCATCGCGGCGTCGACCTCGCTGCCCGGCCCGGCGCCCCCGTCCGCGCCGCGGCGGCCGGCCGGGTCGCCTTCGCGGGCCGGGTCGCGAACCGCGGCGTGCTGGTCATCAGCCTCACCGATACGGGTGACCCGCCGCTGAGGACCACGTACGAACCGGTCCGCCCCCTGGTGGACAAGGACGAAGAGGTCGCCGCGGGGCAGGTCGTGGCGACGATCGAAGCGGGGCCGGCGCACTGCGCCGCGGGGTGCCTGCACTGGGGCCTGCTGCGGGGTACGGAGTACCTGAATCCGCTGAGCCTGCTGCCGTCGTCGATACTGCGCCGCCCGCCGTCCAGGCTGCTCCCGGTCTTCGGCGTACCGCTCCCGTAGCCCGCCGGCTCCCGAGCCCGCGGTCCCGCCTCAGCCCCGGACGCCGCGCAGCGCCATCGCGACCGCCGCCTCGGCGACGGTGGCCGGGTCCTCGGCCGCGCCGAGCTCGATACGGCGGACCGCCGCGTCCACGACGCCCTGCAGCAGCATCGCCCCGAGCCGGGGCTGCTCCTGGCCCAGCTCCCCCAGCGCCTCGACGATCATCGCGATCAGTCCGCCGTGGGCGGCGCGGATCTTCTCGCGCGCTCCGGCGTCCAGCTCGCTCGCGGAGATCGCGACCACCGCCCGGTGGCGCCGGTCGCCGACCAGGTCGAGCTGCCGGCGCACATACGCCTCGACCTTGCCCTCGGGCGTGTCCGCGCGGTCCATCGCGGCCTCGACCTCCGCCGCCCACACGGGGAAGTCCACGGCGCACAGCTCTTCGACGACCGCGGCGCGCGAGCGGAAGTACTCGTAGACGGAGGACCTCGCGAGACCCGTGCGCTCGGCGAGTGCGGGGAAGGTCAGCGCCTCCGTACCGCCTTCGGACAGGAGGGAGCGCGCGGCGTCCAGCAGGGCGCCTCGCTGCATCGTCCGGTGCTCGGCCACGGAGGCCGCTCGAATCCTGGGCACGCCTCCACTGTACGGATGCGGCCCGGACGACTCGGCGTCAACGTCCGACGTCGGCCAGCTTCGCCCGCAGTTGCAGGACCGACTTCGTGTGGATCTGGCTGACGCGGCTCTCGGTGACCCCGAGGACATGGCCGATCTCGGCCAGGGTGAGTCCTTCGTAGTAATAGAGCGTGACGACGGTCTTCTCCCGCTCGGGCAGTGTGTTGATGGCCCGGGCGAGCAGCCGGCGCAGCTCCCGGTCCTCGGCGACCTCGACCGGATTGTCCGCCGCCGTGTCCTCCAGCGTGTCCATGAGGCTGAGCCGGTCGCCCCCCTCGCCTCCCGCGTGCAGCAACTCTTCCAGCGCCACGACGTTGGCCAGGGACAACTGGCTGAAAACCGCGTGCAGTTCCTCGACCGGGACGCCCATCTCGGCGGCGACCTCGGCCTCCGAAGGCGTGCGCCGCAGCTGGGCCTCCAGCGTGGCGTAGGCGCGTTCGACGGCACGGGCCTTCTGCCGCACCGAGCGCGGGATCCAGTCCAGCGCCCGCAGTTCGTCGATCATCGCGCCCCGGATACGGGTGATCGCGTACGTCTCGAACTTGATCGACCGGTCGAGGTCGAACTTCTCGATGGCGTCGATGAGCCCGAAGACGCCGGAGGAGACGAAGTCGGCCTGCTCGACGTTGGACGGCAGCCCCACGCTGACGCGACCCGCCACGTACTTGACCAGCGGCGAGTAGTGCAGGATCAACTGCTCCCGCAACCGCTCGTCACCCGTGGCCTTGTACGACCGCCACAGCTCCTCGACCGACGAGGGAGCCGAGGGCCGCACGGTGCCACGGGCAGCGGGTGGCACTGCCGCGCGGTCAGACCCGGACGTGTGCTGGGGCATGCGTTGTCTTGAGCCGTTCTGCTGTGAGGGGGCGGGAGGGGGCGGCCGAGGCCGGAACCTGGTGAGCGTAGCGTGACTACGCCGTCGCGGTGGGCGAGGTAAGCGGAAGGAACCTGCCCGGGTATTCGCCCTCGCCCACACCTTCGATTCGGGGCCGATGCCCTGCGCACCGGCCCCTCAGGCGTCACGCACGGGACTCCGAAGGTCATCGCCTTCACCTTTTCACCCGAATGCTCCAGGTCAAGCATCGCCTCGCCGCGCGTTCGAACCGCGAATGGCGCGAGACGTCAACCTCCACCCTTCCGTGCACCGCTCGACGAAGCCGAGCGAGTGCAGTTCGTACAGCCTGCCGAGCGCCTCGTCGTCCGTCGTACCGGCGCGCCGAGCGGCCTCACCACAGGAGACCGCACGCCGCGTGGGCAGCGCCTCGAGGACCCGTCTGCTGCGGGGATCCAGCAGATCCCTGGGCAGGACGGGACCGGTGCGCTCGGGCGCGAGCTCGCCCATGTCACCCACGAGCTCGACCACTTCGGCGGCGTCGGTGACGAGCACGGCGCCGCCGCGCAGCAGTTCGTGCACCCCGGCCGAAAGACCGCTGGTCACGGGCCCGGGAACGCCTATCGTGAAGCGTCCGAGCTGCTGCGCCCTGCGGGCGGTGACCAGGGAGCCGCTGCGGTACTCGGCCTCGACGACGACGGTGCCCCGGGTGAGCGCGGCGATCACCCGGTTCCGGAGGACGAACCGGCTCGGGGTGGGATGGTCCCCGGGCGGCAACTCGCCGACGACGAGACCCTGTTGCACGATGCGCTTGATCAGTTCCGTGTGACCGGGTGGATAGACGACGTCGACCCCGCAGGCCAGGACGGCGACGGTGGCGCCACCGGCGGCGAGCGCGCCCCGGTGCGCCGCGCCGTCGACGCCGAAGGCCGCCCCGGACACCACCACCCAGCCCCGCTCGGCGAGCCCGGTGGCGAGCACGGCCGACATGTGCGCCCCGTACGGCGTGCAGGCCCGGGCTCCGACCACGGCCACCGACCGCAGTGCCCAGGTGCGCAGGTCGGGCCGGCCCCGCACCCACAGGCCGAGGGGGCGGGCGTCACCGAGGTCGTCGAGCTGGGTCGGCCACTCCGTGTCCCCCGGCATGACGAACCTGCCCCCGAGCCTGCGGATCGCCGCCAGCCGCTGCCCCGGCACGACGGCGGCGGCACGGGCACGCAGCCCGGTCACCCGGCGCTCGGTCGCCCCCGGCAAGGTCCCGCACGCGTCCGGCATCAGCAGCGCCAGCAGCCCCTGCGCGCCGAACTCCCTCAGCCAGCGGCCGCCCTTCTCGTCGCCCGGCTCCAGGATCTGCGTCAGCGCCGAACGCGCCACCCGCTCCGCTTCGTCCTCCGGCCCCGGCCCGCTCGGCGGGGCGTCCTGGCCCGGGACGCCCGCGGTGCCGTCTCGTCGCACCGCCCCCGTCACAGCGCCGCCCCCGCGACGGCCGAGACGCCCCTGGTGATGCCGGTGCGCAGTTCGAGGGCGAGGGCGACGTCCTGCGCCTCCGGCCGGTCGTGTCCCGCGAGGTCGGCGATCGTCCACGCGACGCGCAGCACCCGGTCGAGGCCGCGCGCCGTGAGCAGTCCGCGCTCCACGTCCCGCTCGGCCGCGCCCAGGGCCCCGGGCGCGACGGTCCAGCGGGTGCGCAGCTCATGGCCGGGCACCTCGCTGTTGACCGTCCACGGCGTGCCCTCGAGGCGGGCGGCGGCCCGGTGTCTGGCCTCCTGTACGCGGTCGGCGACCATCGCCGTGGACTCGCCGCGCCCGCCCTGGCCGAGGAGGTCGGAGCGGCTCACCGGCTCGACCTGGATCCGCAGGTCGACCCGGTCGAGCAGCGGCCCCGACAGCCGCGCCTGGTACCGCCTGATCACGGACGAGGGGCATTCGCAGCCCGCGCCGTGCAGGGTGTGCCTCCCGCACGGGCAGGGATTGGCGGCGAGCACCATGAGGAACCGGGCGGGCAGCCGCACCACTCCCCCGCTCCTGGCGACCACGACATGGCCCGACTCCAGCGGCTGGCGCAGAGCGTCCAGGGCCTTTCCCGAGAACTCGGGCGCTTCGTCGAGAAAGAGCACCCCTCGGTGCGCCAGCGAGACCGCGCCCGGCTTCGGCAGCCCGTTGCCCCCGCCGACCAGGGCCTGCATGGTGGCCGAGTGGTGCGGCGCGCAGTACGGCGGGGTGCTCACGAGCGGCTCGCCCGGCGGCAGGATGCCGGCCACCGAGTGGACCGCCGTCACCTCCAGGGACTCCCGCCGGGTCAGCGGCGGCAGGACGGCGGGCAGCCGCTCTGCCAGCATCGTCTTGCCCGCGCCGGGCGGTCCCGAGAGCAGGAGATGGTGCCCGCCGGCCGCCGCGACCTCCAGCCCGGTGCGCGCCGCGTGCTGGCCCGCCACGTCGGCCAGGTCGGGCCCGTCGCTGTACGGCCGGTCGACCGCCAGTCCGGTGCCGACGCCCGCGCCGGGGACCAGGAGGCCCGCGAGCATGGCGTCGGGGCGGCCCGGCTCGACGGGCTCCTCGTCCGGGACCGGCTCGTCGGCCAGGACGGCGATGAGCTGACGCAGGCTGCGCACCCCGAGGACCGAGATCCCCGGCACGAGCGCGGCCTCCCCGGCCGTCTGTTCGGGGACGACCACGTGCTCGTACCCCGCCTCGGCCGCGGCGAGCACCGCCGGGAGCACCCCGCGCACGGGCCGTACCCGACCGTCGAGCCCGAGCTCCCCGATCAGGACGAGATCGGCGATCTGCCGCGGGTCGATGCGCTCGGCGGCGCCCAGGACGGCACACGCTACCGCCAGGTCGAATCCGCTTCCGCCCTTGGGCACGGAGGCCGGGCTCAGCCCCACCGTGAGCTTCTTCTGCGGCCATTCGCCGCCCGAGTTGACCACGGCGGCGCGCACCCGGTCCCGGCTCTCCACCAGGCTCTTGTCCGGCAGACCGACCAGGGTGAACGCGGCGACCCCCGGCTCCAGGTCCGCCTGGACCTCGACGACCACACCCTCGACGCCCACGAGCGCCACGGAACACGCACGGGCGAACCCCATCTAGGCCACCCCCCGGGCGTGCTCGACGACGGCAGCCCCGCGCCGGGGCAGCGTCACGCCCACGAGATCGATGCGCACTCCGCCTGGCGGCGGGCCTCCGTACCGCTCCAGCCAGCAGTCGGCGAGACGCCGAAGCCGTCTCGCCTTGGCCGGGGTGACGGCGGCCATCGGATGCTCGTAGCAGCCGGCTCTGCGGGTCTTGACCTCGCAGACGACCACGGTGTCGCCGTCGCGGGCGACGATGTCGATCTCGCCGGCGCGTCCACAGCGCCAGTTCCTCGCCAGCAGGCGCATTCCGGATCCGACCAGCAGCCGTGCCGCCAGGTCCTCGCCGTACCGTCCCAGTGCCCCCGTCGCGTTCATTTCGGCACCACCTCCGGCACCGACTCTGATACGCCCGCCCCGGATTTGTGGATCTCGGGAGAAAACCGTGGACAACTGCCGGATTGTGGAAAACTCCGTCACCCGGACGGGGACAGCGGTCAGCTGCCGGGCAGCTCCAGGTCGCTCTTGTTGAGCTCCTCGATGTTCACGTCCTTGAAGGTGAGCACCCGGACCTGCTTGACGAAGCGGGCCGGGCGGTACATGTCCCAGACCCAGGCGTCGGCCATCGAGACCTCGAAGAAGACCTCACCCTGTACCGAGTGCACCTGCATCTCGTAGTCGTTGGTGAGGTAGAAGCGGCGCTCCGTCTCGATCACGTATTTGAACAGCCCGACGACATCTCGGTACTCCCGGTAGAGCTTCAGCTCCATCTCGGTCTCGTACTTCTCGAGGTCCTCGGCGCTCATGGCATGTTCCCCTTCAGCCTTGCGTCCCCCTATTGTGCGCCAGCGTCCTGGGCCCTAGACGATTTCCGGGGCCAGTACCACCGGCACACGCGGAGGTCCTTCGTCGAGCAGCGTACGCAGCAGCTCGGCGAGCCTGGTCGGGTACACCGTCTCACGGGCCGCCGACAGTTCGGCGGAGGTCCACCACCTCAGGCCCCTGACGCTGCGGCGCTCCAGGTCCGTGAGCGCCTGCGGGGCGGCATCGGTGCAGGTGGTACGCGCCAGGAAGTACCACTCGTCCTGGTCCCAGCGCCGCCCGGCGAACGGGAACGAGCAGTGCCGCTGCCACAGGACGGGCCCCAGTTCCACCTCGGTGATCCCGGTCTCCTCGGCCAGCTCGCGCAGCGCCGCCTCCTCGCGGCTCTCGTCCCCCTCGAGACCGCCTCCGGGAGTGAACCACCAGTCGTCCGCCGGATCGTCCGGCTCGAAGCCGTGCATCAACAGGATCCGGTCCTCCGGGTCGAGCAGCACGACCCGGGCGACCTTCCGCGATCCGGCCGCGGCCGGCACCTCATGCGGCACCCGCAGTCACCGCCTGCCCGCGCCGTCTCCCGCCGATCCGTGCGGCCACCGGCCCGTACGCCGCGCCGCCCACGATGAGGACTGCTCCGGCCACGACGGCCGCGACCATGAGCCCCACCGGCCCCGGCTGGGACACCCCGCCGGGCAGTGCGGCGAATCCTTCGGGGCGGTCCACCACCCCGCCGCTCAGCGGCCAGGCCACGGCGTCCACACGCGCCTCCACGGCCGAGCGGAGGACCGATCCCTGGCCCGCCTCCTGGAGGTGGGACCGGGAGTCCAGGGAGCCCTTGCGTTCGTCACCGAGCAGGAACAGCTGTCCCTCGGGCACCTCCGCGGTGAACTTCTCCGCGGCCGGCCCCGAGCTGTGCAGATACGGCTCGTCGACGGCCTTGCCGTTGACCGTCAGGCGCCCCTCGTCGCAGCAGGTGATCTCGTCGCCGCCGATCCCGACCACGCGCTTGACCATGGGCATGTCGCCCCAGGTCCTGTCGCGGAAGACGACGACGTCACCGCGCCGCACCTCGTCACCGGATATGCGCTCGGCGAGGACCCGGTCGCCCGCCTGCACGGTCGGCGACATCGAGTCCGTGGGGACCGTGTACGGCTGGTAGACCAGGGCGCCCCAGGCGAATCCCCCCAGGAAGAGCACGCAGCCCACGGCCACGGCTATGCCCGACAAGGCCGCCCCGAGCCGGCCCTGACCGTCGCCCTCACGTCGTGCACCGCTCATTCCAGCGCTCCCGCCTCGGAGATCCCGTCCCCGGATGCCGGTACCGGGTCTACTGTCCGGGACCGCACACTACCCGGCGGTACGCACGCGTGGTGTGCCGTCCTGCCGCCTCCTGCGCCACAGCACGATCGGCACGGCACCGGCCAGGCCGAGGGCCGCGGGCGCCGACGAGAACGCGGCGGCCACTCCCGGCTGCTCGAAGGTGTCCGGCACCGGGAGCGTGGACCAGCGGTTCAGCGGCCAGGCCACGACGACCGCACGGCCGACGACCTTGTCGACGGGAACGAAGCCGCCGTTGACGTCCTCCATGTGGTACCGGGAGTCCTGGGAGTTCTGGCGGTTGTCGCCCATCACCCAGATACGGTCCTTCGGCACGGTCAGCGGCCCGAAGGAGGACTGCTCGTCGCACGGAGTGCTGCCCGGGTAGATGTACGGCTCGTCCAGCGGCTTGCCGTTGACCTTGAGCGGACCGTCCTTCTTGCACTCCACGGTGTCGCCGGCGACCGCGATCGTCCGCTTGATGAGGTCCTTCTCCTCGGAGGACGGCATCAGCCCGATGAAGCTGAGGACCTCCTGGAGCGCGTTCGGCTCCGGCGTGGGCTCGCCGTCCAGCCAGCCGCCCGGGTCGTGGAAGACGACGACCTCGCCGCGCTCGGGCTCGGAGCCGAACCACGGCGAGAGCTTGTCGACGAGCACCCGGTCGCCGCGCTGCAGCGTGTTCATCATCGAGTCCGACGGGATGGAGAACGCCTGCACCAGGAAGGTCTTGATCAGAAGCGCGAGCAACAGCGCGATACCGATCAGGAGCGGCAGTTCCTTCCAGAAGGATCGCTGCTTCCTCTGTCCCGTACCGCTGCCCTCCGGCGCCTCGTCGTCCCCGGTCGTCGGCACCGCCCCGTCCGTCATGTCCGAGGACTGCTCGGGGGGTCGCCCCTGCCGGTCCTCGGGATCATCGTGTCCGGACCGTGCGCCGACCGCCACGTCCCCCACATCCACTCCTCACGCTGCGCCAACCGCCTGCCCCGTACAAGGAACAGGCCCACCACTCCCATAACGAGCGGGAGTTCCGCAGGGCTCGGGAGCAGGACCATTCCGTTCAGATCCTGAGAGGACACACTATTCGACCTCGGTGCCGCCGCGGTCTCTCCGGCGCGCGCGTTCGGGACGGATGCGTAGGTCTCCGGTTCCTCCAGTCTGCGCCAGTGGTCCAGCGGCCAGGCGATGACGACGGCGCGTCCGACGACCTGGTCCTCGGCCACGGTGCCCTCGCCCTCCTCGTCGAGGTGGAAGCGGGAGTCGGCGGAGTTGGAGCGGTGGTCGCCCATCACGAACAGCCGCCCGGCGGGCACTTGCACGTCGAACTTCACGGACGACGGAACGTTTCCGGGGTGCAGATAGGGCTCGTTCAGCGGCACGCCGTTGACGGTGACGAGGCCGTTCGCGTCGCAGCACTTGACGGTGTCGCCGCCGACCGCCACGACCCGCTTGATCAGGTCGCGCTCGTCGTCGGACGGCAGCAGCCCGATGAACGTCAGCCCCTGTTTGACCTGCTTGACCACGATCGGATCGTCGGCCTTCGGCTTCTCGTCCTGCGGCAGCCAGCCGCCGGGGTCCTTGAAGACGACGACGTCACCGCGCTGCGGCTTCGAGCCGAACCACGGCGTGAGCTTGTCGACCAGGACCCGGTCCTGGATGCGGATCGTCTGCTCCATCGAGCCGGACGGGATGACGAAGGCCTGCACCAGGAACGTCTTCAGCACCAGGGCTATCATCAGCGCCACGGTGATCAGGAGGGGTATCTCCTTGACGGCCGAGCGGCGGCGTTTGCGCCGGACCTTCTGCGCGAGCCTGCGCCGCTCCGCCCGGCCCGGAAGCGGCCGCCCGCCGTCCGTGGGCCGCGTCCCGGTGGGCAGCCGGGTGTCGGCCCGGTGGCTGGCACGGCGTCCGCGGTTACCCATGGGCACCGCCGGACAGCGGGCCGGGGTCCGGGACGCCGGCGAAGGCGTCGGTGGGCTCCAGGCCGGACCAGCGCCCCGCGGGCCAGCCGATCCAGTCGGCCCGGCCGATCACCCTGTCCACGGGCACCATGCCGCCGCCCGGCTCACCGAGGTGGTCCCGGGAGTCGCGTGACGCGCTGCGGTGGTCGCCCATGACCCACAGTTTCCCCTCGGGGACGACGATGTCGAAGGCCACCTCCGAGGGCACGCCGTCGGCGTGGAGGTATCTCTCCTCGACCGGTGCACCGTTCACCTCGATCCTGCCCTCCGTGTCGCAGCAGACCACCCGGTCCCCGCCCGTGCCCACCACGCGTTTGACGAAATCCGTCTCGGCAGGCTCCGCGAGCCCGAGCATGGCGAGCCCCTCTCGTACTACGGAACTGACGGGGTTTTCCGTCAGTTCCTCGGGTACGAAGGAACCTCTGCCGTCGAAGACGACGACGTCTCCGCGTGCCGGTCCGGAGCCGGACCGGTAGGCCAGCTTGTTCACCAGCACCCGGTCGCCGACCTGCAGGGCGGGTTCCATGGAGCTGCTCGGGATCTGGAAGGGCTGCACCACGAAGTGGCCGAACAGCAGGACGAAGACGGTGCAGGCGACACCGGTCAGCGCCGCGGTGCGCAGGGACATCCAGGAGAGGCCGGAACGACGCGCGGAGCGCGACCCCTCTCCCCGCGCCCCGTCGTCGGGTGCGGAAGAGCGGTCGCGCTCCGTGTGCTGTGCTTCGGTGTCCATCGGTGGCAGAGCCTATCCGGCCGCCCTGTGACACCGGGCGCGCGTATGAGCCGGAGCTCAGTTGTCGCGCTTCTCCTTGATCTTGGCGGCCTTGCCGCGCAGGTCGCGCAGGTAGTACAGCTTGGCGCGACGGACGTCACCGCGGGTGACGAGCTCGATCTTCTCGAAGATCGGGCTGTGCACCGGGAAGGTGCGCTCGACGCCGACGGAGAAGGAGACCTTGCGGACCGTGAAGGTCTCGCTCACGCCCGCGCCCTGGCGGCGGATGACGACGCCCTTGAACTGCTGGATACGGGAGCGGTTGCCCTCGATGACGCGAACGTGGACGTTCACGGTGTCACCGGGACGGAAGGCCGGGACGTCGGTGCGCAGGGAAGCCGCGTTGACGCTGTCGAGCAGGTGAGCCATGGTGGTCTGCTTCCTCGCCGATGCCACAGGTCATCGACGGAATGTCGTGATGAGAAGGGGTGCCTCCGCCGGGCGGGCGTCGTTCCCCCTGTGGCAGGGGCGCCGGCCGGACGTACAGCAGCGGCTCATTCTTCCATGGCCTCGGGCCTGCGCCAAAATCGGCCGCCGGGCTCCGGGGCCCAGCCGAGCAGGGAGAGGATCTCCCTGTCCTTCTTGTCGAAGGCCGCGGGGTCGCAACGCTCGATGAGATCGGGCCTGTTGAGGGCGGTACGGCGGAACGCCTCGTCCCGCCGCCAGCGCGCGATCTTCCCGTGATGGCCGCTGATCAGCACGTCCGGGATCGCGCGTCCGCGCCAGACGGGGGGCTTGGTGTAGACGGGCCCCTCCAGCAGATTGGCCATGGCGCCGGGCGCGAAGGAGTCGTCCCGGTGCGACTCGGCGTTGCCGAGGACGCCGGGGAGCAGCCGGGCCACGGCCTCCGTGATGACCAGGACGGCCGCCTCGCCGCCCGCCAGCACGTAGTCGCCGATGGAGACCTCGTAGACCGGCATGCGCGTCGCGTACTCGTCGACGACCCTGCGGTCGATGCCCTCGTAGCGGGCGGGCGTGAAGATGAGCCAGGGCCGCTCGGAGAGCTCGACGGCGAGCTCCTGGGTGAAGGGGCGGCCGCTGGGCGTCGGGACGACCAGGACGGGGCCGCGGGCGCCCGACTCGTATCCGCTCGCGAGGACCTCGTCCAGGGCGTCGCCCCACGGATCGGTCTTCATGACCATGCCGGGGCCGCCGCCGTACGGGGTGTCGTCGACCGTGTTGTGGCGGTCGTACGCAAAGTCGCGCAGGTCGTGCACGTGGACGCCGAGCTGTCCGCGGGCGCGCGCCTTGCCGACAAGGGAGACGTTCAGCGGCTCCAGGTACTCGGGGAAGATCGTGACGACGTCGAGCCGCATCAGGACTCTTCCTCGCGGTTGGACACGATCTCGGCCTGGCTGTCGTCGATGAGGCCGGGCGGCGGGTCGATGACGGCCTTCTGCTCGGCCAGGTCGATCTCGGTGACGATCTCCTCGACGAACGGGATCATCACCTCGCTGCCGTCGGGCCGCTCGACGATGAACAGGTCCTGCGAGGGCAGATGGCTGATCTCGGTGATCCGCCCGATCTCCGTCCCGTCCGCGAGCACCACGTCGAGATCCATCAGCTGGTGGTCGTAGTACTCGTCGGGGTCCTCGGGAAGCTCCTCGGGGTCCACCTCGGCGATGAGCAGGGTGTTGCGCAGGGCCTCGGCGGCGTTGCGGTCGCGTACGCCCTCGAAGCGCAGCAGGAGCCGGCTGCTGTGCACCCGGCCCGACTCGATGGTCAGCGGCCCCGCGGCGGGCGGGTCGGTGGCCAGTACGGCGCCGGGGCCGAGCCGCAGTTCCGGCTCGTCCGTGCGCACCTCGACGGTGACCTCGCCCTTGATGCCATGGGCGCGGCCGATCCGTCCCACTACCAGCTGCACGCTTGTGTCTCCTTCGATACGACGACGGGCCGGGGCGGGCCCGTAGGCCCTCCCCGGCCCGAGCCGGTGCTGCGGGGATCCGGGGGACCCGGATCCACATTCACCTTCGATCAGCGGACCTGGTCCACATCGACGAGGTCGACGCGGATGCCACGGCCGCCGATGGCGCCCACGACGGTACGCAGGGCGCGCGCGGTGCGGCCGTTGCGGCCGATCACCTTACCGAGGTCGTCGGGGTGCACCCGGACCTCCAGCACGCGGCCGCGGCGCAGGTTGCGCGAGGCGACCTGCACATCGTCCGGGTTGTCGACGATGCCCTTCACGAGGTGCTCGAGAGCCTCCTCGAGCATGCTCAGGCCTCGGTCGACTCGGCGGGAGCGGCCTCGGCCTCGTCCGCCTTCTTGTCGGCCTTCTTCGCCTTCGGGGTGATGGCCTCACCCTTGGCGTCGTCGCCCTCCAGAGCCTTGGCGAAGGCGTCGAAGGAGGCGCGCTTGTCCTCCTTGGCCGCCGGGGCCAGCAGCGGCTTCTCCGGAGCCGGCAGGCCCTTGACCTTCTGCCAGTCGCCGGTGAGCTTCAGGATGGCGAGGACCGGCTCGGTCGGCTGGGCGCCGACGGACAGCCAGTACTGCGCACGCTCCGAGTCGACCTCGATGCGCGACGGGTTGTACGTCGGGTGGTAGAGGCCGATCTCCTCGATGGCCCGGCCGTCACGGCGGGTACGGGAGTCGGCGACGACGATGCGGTAGTGGGGCTGGCGAATCTTGCCGAGACGCTTCAGCTTGATCTTGACTGCCACGGGAGTGGTGTCTCCTGGTCTTGACGTGGTTGGGCACAACGAGATGCCACGTGGGGTTGCGGTACTCGGGTGCCCGATGGACGCGTCAGCCGGAGGCGAGAGGGTTCCTGTGCGGCTGTCGAGTACAGCTAGCCATTGTGCCATACGCACGCCCCCGCATCTCACCCGCCCGGCACGCCGTGACCCGCCCCGGCACGCCGCCCCGAAGGCAGGAGAAAGCGAGCCGGCGGATGGACGCGCCCGCTCACGCCGGCGCCGCCGTGCCGCCGACGCCGGTACGCCGGTCAGCTCGCGGCGCCGACCGCTTCCGGGATACGGAACGGCTTCCCGCATCCTCCGCAGACGATGGGCGCCTGGGCGAGGACCGACGGCACCACTCTCACGTTGCGGCCACAGTCGCAGACGGCCTTCACCCGCACGCCTCCGCCCGAGGAGCCGTGCCGGGCGGCCGGCCCGCGGAAGGAGCGCTTGGTGTCGGAGGCCGTCGCTGCTGTGTGCGCCTTCAGCGCGCGCTGCAGCCGCTCGATCGTCGGGCGGTATCGCCGCTTGGCCTCGGGGTTGAGCACGACCAGGGAGAAACCGCTGCTCGGGTGCGGCTCCTCCACGTGGTCCAGGCCCATCTCCTCGGCGATCGCGAGGAACCGTCGGTTGTGGTAGCGGCCGGCGCGGGAGGTGTCGCGGACGCCTCGCGCGGCGGCGATGCCGTGGACTGCCTCGTGGAGCAGTCGCTCGAAGGAGAGCTCGGCGCCGCAGGCGGACGAGGACTCTCCGATCAGGGACTCGGGCGCGGCAAGATCCGGCAGCTCGGGGTGGTGCCGCTGAATGTCGGCCCACGCCTGTGCCAGCTCTGCGGCGAGAACAGGTGGTGTCGTGCTCACGTCGTGATAACGAGCCGGGAGCCCGCCGGGTTCCATTCCGGGGCATCCCAAATAATTTGCACGTACCCGTCAGTTGCCGTTGATGCATCAAGACGAGGGCGGGTGCGCTGATCTGCGGAGAAGCCTCGCAGCTCGCAACAAGCCGGTACGTAGCGCGCGTCGGCGGAATGCCACCGCAGGCGTACGCCCCGGCGCGCGGGCGGGCCCTCGCGCCGGGGCGCGCTGCCACAGGGCGGCGCTGTCAGTAGGCGCGGGCCACGATCGCGACAGTACCGGGCGCGTCGTCGGACTCGGGCACCGACCCGTCCTCCGCGACCAGGCAGCGTACCGACACCGCCTGTTCCGCGAGCGCGGCCTCGCCCTCCTCGCCCAGGGTCGCCCAGGGGATGCGGGCCCAGCCGCCCGCCGCCGCGGCCTCGGCGGCCTCGGCGACGGTCGAGACGTCGGTGGTGCGGTCCTCGCGCCGCCGGCGGGACTGCTCCAGCAGCAGCGCCTGGTCGTCGTCGAGGACCTTCGGCAGCAGCGCGGTGAGCGACGCGATGCTCACCGGCTCCTTGCCTCCCGGAATCCGGCGCACCAGCATCGCGGTGCCCGCCGCCAGGTCCCGGGGGCCGATCTCGATCCGTACGGGCACGCCCTTGAGCTCCCAGTCCACCGCCCGGCGGCCGAAGGGCGAGTCCACGCGGTCGTCGACGTGCACGCGCAGGCCCGCCGCCTTGAGCGTCTCGCCGATCTCGCGGACCTTGGTGACGGCCTCGTCGCCCTTGATCGCCATGACGACGATCTGGACCGCGGCGAGCCGGGGCGGGACGCGCAGTCCGTTGTCGTCGCCGTGCGACATGATCAGCCCGCCGACCATCCGGGTCGAGGTGCCCCAGGAGGTCTGCCAGACGAGCTCCTGGTGCCCCTCCGCCGAGAGGTAGGTGGTATTGAAGGCCTTGGCGAAATTGGTGCCGAGCTCATGGCTCGTACCCATCTGCAGGGCCTTGCCGTCGCCCATCATCCCTTCCAGGGTGAGCGTGTTGATGGCTCCGGCGAACCGCTCCCTGGGCGTCTTGCGGCCGAGCACGACGTCGATGCCGAGCACATCGACCATGAAGTCCGCGTAGACGTCCCGGTGGATGTAGGCCGCGTAGTCGCGGGCGTCCTCGTAGGTGGCGTGGGCGGTGTGGCCCTCCTGCCAGAGGAACTCCGTGGTGCGCAGGAACACCCGCGGACGCATCTCCCAACGGACCACGTTCGCCCACTGGTTGATCAGCAGCGGCAGATCCCGGTAGCTCTGGACCCACTTCGAGAAGTAGTCGTTGATGATCGTCTCGGAGGTCGGCCGCACCACCACGGGCTCCTCGAGGTCCTTGCCCCCGCCGTGGGTGACCACGGCGAGTTCGGGGGCGAAGCCCTCGACGTGCTCAGCCTCCCGAGTCAGGTAAGACTGGGGGATGAAGAGCGGGAAGTAGGCGTTCTGAGCGCCCGCGGCCTTGATGCGGGCGTCCATCTCCTGCTGCATCCGCTCCCACAGGCCGTAGCCGTACGGCCGGATGACCATGGTGCCGCGCACCGGGCCGTTGTCCGCCAGTTCGGCTTTGCCGATCAGATCCTGGTACCAGCGCGGGAAGCCCTCCGCCTGAGGCGTCAGGACAGGTGTCTTGGCCATGGCGCGCATGGTACGGCGGTGCGGGACCGGATCGGGAATCGGCCAGGCGGGCAGGGGCGCACGCCTCTGGCGCGCAAGGAGTGCGGCACGACCCCTGGACGTGGGGACGCACGCGCAGTTCCCTGGCATACGGGGGGCGCGGCGAAAGCACACGGGGGCTGTCCTTCAGGGCACAACCGACTCTCTCGGCGGAATGGGGCGCACAGATGACATCCACGCTCGTCCGGCACCGACCCCACGCGGCGTCGGCGTCCTCTGCTCAGGCGTGCGAACGGGCCCGTGACTGGGCCGAGATCCAGGAACGGATGCTGGTGCCGCTGTACGAAGCCGTCTACGAGCGCCTGGAGGTCGGTGCGGGCTCCAGGCTGCTGGGCCTCGGCTGCGGCTCCGGTCTCGCGCTGCTGATCGCCGCCGGACGTGGCGCCGCGGTGAGCGGGACGGACACGGACCGCGAGCGGCTGGCCCTCGCGCGCGAGCGGATGAGCGCCCACGACTCCCCCGCGCAGGCCGCGCGCCTGTTCGACGGCGAGGCCGGGGCCGCGGCCGATCCCGGCCGTCCCCCGTACAACCTGATCACCGTCTTCCAGCCGATCGGCTGCCGGGCCGGTGACGCGGACGGGCTCGGCGCCGCCCTGCGGAGCGCCGTCGCGCTGACGGAGCGCGGCAGTGCTGTGGTGCTCACCGGCTGGGGCCCGCCGGAACGGTGCGCCAGTTCGGGGGTGCTCCGCGTGGCGGAGGGGCATTCCGGCCGGACGCGCACGGAGGACGGGCGCTGGCGGCCGGCGCTGCGCGACGACCTGGAGGACGTGGCGGCACGGGCCGGACTGCGGCCGGACGGCTCGGGGCGGGTGGCGTGCCCCTTCGGATACGCGGACGTGGACAGTGCCGTGCGCGGCCTGCTGTCGACCGGACTGTACGACGCCGCGGTCAGGGACAGCGACCAGGCGCAGGTGGAGAAGGAGATCACCGAGGCGCTGCACCCGCATGTGCGGCCCGACGGGACGGTCTGGATGCCGAACGTCTTCCGCTACCTGATCACCCGCACGCCCTGACCCCGGCACGCGAGAGGGGCCCGCGACCGATCCGGTCGCGGGCCCCTCTCGCGTACGGGACCGGTGGGCGTCAGCCCATGAACTTCTTGAACTCGTCCGGCAGTTCGAAGTCCTGACCGGGCTGGCCGTCCGGCAGGCCGAACGCGCCGCCCTGGGCGGCCTGCTCGCGCCGGGCCGCGGCCGCGGCCTCCTCGGCCTTGCGCTTCATCGGGTTGCCGCTCTTGCGCTTGCCCTTGGCCTGCTTCTGCTGCTTCTTCTGCCGGCCGGGGCCACCGCCCATGCCCGGAATGCCGGGCATGCCGGGCATCCCGCCGCCCTGGGCCATGCGGGACATCATCTTGCGGGCCTCGAAGAACCGCTCGACCAGCGACTTGACCGCGCTGACCTCCACGCCCGAACCCTTGGCGATACGGGCGCGCCGCGAACCGTTGATGATCGTGGGGTCATGGCGCTCGCCCGGGGTCATCGACTTGATGATCGCGGCCGTGCGGTCCACGTCGCGCTCGTCGATGTTGTTGATCTGCTCCTTCATCTGCGCCATGCCGGGCAGCATGCCGAGCAGCTTGGAGATGGAGCCCATCTTGCGGACCTGCTCCATCTGGGCCAGGAAGTCGTCGAGCGTGAACTCCTTGCCCTTGCTGCTCGCCAGCTTGGAGGCCATCTTGGCGGCCTCTTCCTGGCTGAAGGTCTGCTCGGCCTTCTCGATGAGCGAGAGCATGTCGCCCATGCCGAGGATGCGGGACGCCATGCGGTCCGGGTGGAACGCGTCGAAGTCGTCCAGCTTCTCGCCGTTGGAGGCGAACATGATCTGCTTGCCGGTGACCTGCGCGATGGAGAGCGCGGCACCGCCTCGGGCGTCGCCGTCCAGCTTGGACAGCACCACGCCGTCGAAGCCGACGCCGTCGCGGAACGCCTCCGCCGTGTTGACGGCGTCCTGACCGATCATCGCGTCGACGACGAAGAGGATCTCGTCGGGGCTGACGGCGTCGCGGATGTCCGCGGCCTGCTGCATCAGCTCCTCGTCGATGCCGAGGCGGCCGGCGGTGTCGACGACGACGATGTCGTACTGCTTGGTGCGCGCGTACTCGATCGAGTCCTTGGCGACCTGGACCGGGTCGCCGACGCCGTTGCCCGGCTGGGGCGCGTACACGCCGACGCCGGCGCGCTCGGCGACGACCGCGAGCTGGTTGACGGCGTTGGGCCGCTGGAGGTCACAGGCGACGAGGAGCGGGGAGTGGCCCTGCCCCTTGAGCCAGAGGCCCAGCTTTCCGGCGAGGGTGGTCTTACCGGCACCCTGCAGACCGGCGAGCATGATCACGGTCGGGGAGGTCTTGGCGAACCGCAGGCGGCGGGTCTCGCCGCCGAGGATGCCGATGAGCTCCTCGTTGACGATCTTGATGACCTGCTGGGCGGGGTTCAGCGCCTGCGAGACCTCGGCGCCGGTCGCCCGCTCCTTGATCTGCTTGATGAAGGAGCGGACCACGGGGAGCGCGACGTCGGCCTCGAGCAGCGCGATACGGATCTCACGTGCCGTGGCGTCGATGTCGGCCTCGCTGAGGCGGCCCTTGCCCCGGAGGTTCTTGAATGTCGCTGCAAGGCGGTCGGAGAGGGTATCGAACACGGCGGTCGCGGGTCCTCGGAGGTCGGAAGCGGGCGGTCGGTCGCCCCCCAGGGTATCGGTCCGGGCAAGTACGCAGCAGACGCGGGCACCGCCCGGGCCGGACACCCTCTAGGCGCGCAGAGCGCTCTCCAGGGCCTGCGCCACGTCGGCGGCCTCGGACGGGGACAGCGGGGAGCCCTGCGGATCGGTGACGTAGAAGGCGTCGACCGCGTTCGCGCCGAGCGTCGAGACGTGTGCGCTGCGCACCCGGACCGCCGCGCCGTCCAGGGCTCGGCCGATGCGGTGGAGCAGGCCCGGGGCGTCCTGGGCGCGGACCTCGATGACCGTCGCGCGGCGCGAACCGGCCGGGGCGAGGGTCACCCGCGGGGGCGGCGCCGTGAGGCCGCGCCGCCGGGGGTAGGCGGCCTCGCGCTCGGCCAGGCGGCTCCGGATGTCCAGGGAGCCGTCCAGGGCGCGGACGAGGTCGGCACGCAGCCTGGTGGCCTGAGGGAGCGATCCGTACTCGGCCGCCACCCGCCAGTCGAGGACGAGGACCGCGCCGCCGCCCAGTTGGTCCGGCAGCTCGATGGCACGCAGGTCGGCCGCGCGGACGGTGAGACGGTGCAGCGCGAGGACGCCGGCGACGGCGGGCAGGACGCCGGGCTGGTCGGGCAGGGCGATCAGCAGCTCGACGCCGACCGGTTCCGTCTCGCCCTCCTCCTGCGGTGCGGTGGCCTGGGTGTGCAGGGCGAGGACGGGCTCCTTGGTGCGCAGAGCCTCGACGGCGAGGCGTTCCTGCTCGGCGCTGGGGGCCTGCTCCTCCGGCTCGGGCGGCGCGTCGCCCGCGAGGACGGCGGCCACGCGGCGCACCAGGTCCGCGACGAGCGAGCCGCGCCAGGACGACCAGGCCGCCGGTCCGGTCGCGAGGGCGTCGGCCTCGGTGAGGGCGTGCAGCAGCTCCAGCGTGCCGGTGGAGCCGACGACGGAGGCGACGGACGCGACGGTGGCCGGATCGTCCAGGTCACGCCGGGTCGCGGTCTCGACGAGCAGCAGATGGTGGCGTACGAGGGTGGCGACGACCTCGACGTCGGCGCGGTCGAAGCCGATCCTGGTGGCGACGTCGCGCGCGATGGTCTCGCCCGCCACGGAGTGGTCGCCGGGCCAGCCCTTGCCGATGTCGTGGAGCAGCGCGGCGACCAGCAGCAGGTCGGGGCGGCCGACGCGGCGGGTCAGCGCGGAGGCCTTGACGGCGGTCTCGACGAGATGGCGGTCGACGGTCCAGGTGTGCACGGCGTTGCGCTGCGGCCTGCAGCGCACCCGCTCCCAGTCGGGCAGGAGCTTGGTGATCAAGCCCTCGGCCTCCAGCGCCTCCCAGACGGGGACGGTCGGCTCCCCCGCGCCGAGCAGGGTGACGAGTTCCTCGCGGGCCTCGGCGGGCCAGGGCACGGGCAGCGGGTGTGGGCCCGCCGCCTGGCCCAGTCGGCGCACCGCGTGGCGGGAGATGGTCAGGCTGGCCTGCGCCGCCGCGGCGGCGGCGCGCAGCGCCAGGACCGCGTCGCGGTCGGGCCGTGCGGTGCGGGCGAGTACGACCTCGCCGTCCTGCTCGACGACGCCTTCGGCGAGCGGGGTGCGTTCGGGCTGGACACTCCGCCCGCCGCTGAGCATGGCGCGCAGCCGGGGGCGTACGGCGCGCGACCGCAGCACGCGGCCGACCTCGCGCCAGGTGACGTCGCTGGCGTACGAGACCGTCCGCGCGGCCTCGTACACCTGGCGCAGCAGGGCGTCGGCGTCGAGGAGGCCCAGCTCGGCGGCGACCTGGTCCTGTTCCTGCAGGGCGAGGCGGTCGGTGGCGCGTCCGGTGGTCCGGTGGAGCGCGTCGCGGACGTCGAGGAGGGTGCGGCGGGCCTCGGCGAGGCCCTCGCGGGGGGCGTCGGCGAGCCACGAGGCGGCGACGGCGCGCAGGGCGGTGACGTCGCGCAGGCCGCCGCGGGCCTCCTTGAGGTCGGGTTCGAGCAGGTACTGGAGCTCGCCCTGGCGGGCAGCCCGCTCGCGGCACAGTTCGTCGAGTTCGGGCAGGCGCTTGGGGGCCTGGTTGCGCCAGTCGGCGAGTACGGCGGTGCGCAGGGAGGCCACCAGCCCCAGGTCGCCGGCGACGGCGCGTGCGTCGAGGAGGCCGAGCTGCACCTTGAGGTCCTCGCCCGCGGTCTTGCGGGCCTCGGCCGGAGTGCGTACGGAGTGGTCGAGGGCGAGGCCCAGGTCCCAGACGGGGTACCAGATCCGGTCGGCGACCGCGGCGACGGCCGCCGGGTCCGCGCTGCCGTCGTGAAGGAGGAGCAGGTCGAGGTCGCTGCGCGGCGAGAGTTCGCCGCGTCCGTAGCCGCCGACGGCGACGAGCGCCGCGCCCCGCACCCCGGTCTCCAGGACCGCGGCGGCGAACAGGGCGGCCAGCCAGTCGTCGGTCAGTGCGGCGAGTGCCGCACGGCGCGGCGGCCCGGGCTGCGCCTTCTCCCCGAGAAGGCGCAGCCGGGCCGCCGCGTAGCCGCTGGGGTCCGAGCTTTCCGATTCACCGATCACGTCGAGACTCACCCAGCAGCTCCTTTTCGTCGTGTGGTCAGAGGGCGTCCGGGCCGCGTTCGCCCGTGCGGACCCTGACCGCGGTGTCGACCGGAACGCTCCAGACCTTGCCGTCACCGATCTTGCCGGTGCGTGCGGCCTTGACGATCACGTCCAGGAGCTGTTCGGCGTCGTCGTCCTCGACCAGCACCTCGATGCGGATCTTGGGGACGAGGTCGACGGTGTACTCGGCGCCCCGGTAGACCTCGGTGTGGCCGCGCTGCCGGCCGTAGCCGCTGGCCTCGGTGACCGTGAGCCCCTGGACGCCGAAGGCCTGCAGGGCCTCCTTGATCTCGTCCAGCCGGTGCGGCTTCACGACTGCGGTGATGAGCTTCATGCGTCCACCTTCTTGTTCTCGGCTGCGGCTGCGACGGCGTCCGCGGGTACGGGTGCGGCCTTGCGGGAGCCCGTGCCGCCGCCCGCACCGCTGAAGTCGTACGCGGTCTCGGCGTGCTCGACCTGGTCGATACCGGAGACCTCGTCGTCCTCGTCGACCCTCATGCCGATCGTCCTGTCGAGGACGAAGGCGAGGATCGCGGAGACCACCAGAGAGTAGGCGAGGACCGCGAAGACACCGATGGCCTGCTTGCCCAGCTGGTCGAAGCCGCCGCCGTAGAAGAGGCCCTTGACGTCGGACTGGACGCCGCCGGTGGCGAAGAAGCCCACGAGCAGGGAGCCGATGACACCGCCGACGAGGTGGACGCCGACGACGTCGAGGGAGTCGTCGTAGCCGAACTTGAACTTCAGGCCGACGGCCATGGCGCACAGCAGACCGGCGATGGCGCCGACCGCGATCGCGCCGAGCGGGGAGACGGCGCCGCCGGACGGGGTGATGGCGACGAGGCCGGCGACCGCGCCGGACGCGGCACCGAGGGTGGTGAAGGCGCCGTGGCGGATCTTCTCGTAGATGAGCCAGGCGAGCATCGCGGCGGCGGTGGCGACCTGGGTGTTGACGAACATCACCGCGCCGACACCGTCGTCGTTGCCGAGCCAGGAGCCGGCGTTGAAGCCGAACCAGCCGAACCACAGGAGCCCGGCGCCGAGCATGACCAGCGGGAGGCTGTGCGGGCGCATCGGGTCCTTCTTGAATCCGACGCGCTTGCCGATGACAAGGATGACGCCGAGGGCGGCCGCACCGGCGTTGATGTGCACGGCCGTGCCACCGGCGAAGTCGATGACACCCATCTCGAACAGCCAGCCGCCGGCACCCCACACCCAGTGCGCGACCGGGAAGTAGACGACGGTGACCCACAGCGTGATGAACAGCGCCCAGGCGGTGAACTTGACGCGGTCGGCGAGGGCGCCGCTGATCAGCGCCGGTGTAATGATCGCGAACATCAGCTGGAAGACGGCGAAGACGTACACCGGGATGGTGTAGCCGTCCCAGAGCTCGGTCACGCCGATGTTGCCGAGGCCGACGTAGTCGGAGCTCCAGCCGACGATCGAGCCGATGTCGGTACCGAAGGCCATGCTGAAGCCGTAGAGCACCCACAGGATGGTGACGATCCCGAGGCTGATGAAGCTCATCATCAGCATGTTCAGGGTGCTCTTGACCCGGACCATGCCTCCGTAGAAGAAGGCCAGGCCAGGCGTCATGAGCATCACCAGGGCGGAACAGATGAGCATGAACCCAGTGTTGGCGGCAGACAGCTCGGGAGCGTCTGCGGCAAGGGTCGAGATGCCTGGGGGCATCGGCGTCTCCTCGTCGTCGTGCGGCCGCGTGCGGGCGGAGCCAGTGCGGTAAGAGCGGGCCGGTTATGCGCCACGAGGTTGGCGCAGCGCGGTTTCCGCCGATGCCGCTCGATGTTTCGCGGCCGTGACGAAGGGGTCCGGCGTGTTACGTCGCCATGAACTGACTGATCGCCGAGGGGGGCCCGGCGTACCCTCTGGCCCATCGCGGGACCGGCCACGACACCCACCCGGAAGACCTGGCACAGGGGGGAGCCGAGTCGGACAGTCCGGGGTGAGCGCCGCGGCCGGGGTGTGCGGCCCGCCCGTCAGACCGCTTCGGCGGTTTCGGGCAGCTGGGCGGTGAGGCGGTCGGTGAACCAGGCGACCTCGGGGACGTCCCCGAAGTCCCTGGCGGCCGTGTCGACGGTCTTGCGGAGCCGGTTGTTCACGCGCTCGGAGCGGACCTTCCTGGCGATCCCGAGGGCCTGGTCGGCCAGGGCTGTGGCCTGCTCCGGTTCCTTCTTCAGCAGGTGCACGGTGGCCATGCCGATCAGGTTGAGTGCGTACGACCGCTGGTGCTCCGCGTCCCGGCCGAAGAGCTCGACGGCGCGCCGCATGACCGGCTCGGACAGGGAGGCGTAGGTGGGGCTGCGGCCCGCGACGTAGGCGAGGTCGCGGAAGGAGTGGGCGTTCTCGCCGTTGAGCTCGGCCTCGGAGAAGAAGCGGATCCAGTCGGGCTCGGGCTCGTCGTCGAGGCCGACGTCGGCGAAGGTGTCCTCGGCCATCCGCACGGCCCGCTTGCACTTGCTGGGCTGGCCCATGTTGGCGTAGGCGCGGGCCTCCATCGCATACAGCATGGCCTGGGTGCGGGCGGTGGCACAGTCACGGCTTCCGTACTGCGCGAGATGGATGAGCTCCAGGGCGTCGTCGGGCCGGCCGAGATGGATCATCTGCCGGCTCATCGAGGACAGGATGTACGAGCCCAGTGGCTTGTCACCGGCCTCCTTGGAGGCGTGCAGGGCGAGGACGAAGTACTTCTGCGCGGTGGGCTGGAGTCCCACGTCGTAGCTCATCCAGCCGGCGAGCTCGGCCAGTTCGGCGGCGACCTTGAAGAGCCGGCGCTCGGTGGCGGCGGGATGGGACTCCTGGAGGAGGTCGGTGACCTCGTGGAGCTGTCCGACGACCGCCTTGCGCCGAAGTCCGCCGCCGCACTGGGCGTCCCACTTGCGGAACATGGCGGTGGTGGACTCCAGCAGGTCCAGCTCGGGGTCGGACAGCCGGGCCGATCTGCGCAGCGGGGTGGGCGACTCCTGGCGCGCCGCGCCCTCGCCGGGGGTGGGCACGAGCCAGCGCTGCATCGGCTCGACGAGTGCGGGACCCGCGGCGAGGGCGAGCGAGGTGCCGAGGAAACCGCGACGGGCCAGCATCAGGTCGCTGCGGGAGTACTCGCTGAGCAGGGCGACGGTCTGCTCGCCCGCCCAGGGCAGGTCGACCCCGGACACGGAGGGCGCCTGGTGCGCGGTGCGCAGTCCGAGGTCCTCGATGGCGACGACGCTGCCGAACCGCTCGGAGAAGAGCTCGGACAGGATGCGCGGGATGGGCTCGCGGGGCTGTTCGCCGTCGAGCCAGCGGCGCACGCGGGAGGTGTCCGTGCTGATGTGGTGTGCGCCGATCTGGCGTGCCCTGCGGTTCACCTGGCGCGCGAGCTCGCCCTTCGACCAGCCGCTCCGCACGAACCATGAGCTCAGCTGCTCGTTCGGGCGCTTACCGGTGCTCGTCCCGTCTGCGCCGCTGCCGCTCACCCTGGGTGCCCCCGTCCGCCGATGCCGTGTCGCCCGAACCCCTACCAGAATGCCGTGGGTCACGGCCTCCGGTGAGCCGCTTGCACGCGGTCGTCGGGGACGCTGTGTTGCCCCGGGCATACCCGCCTGTCCGCTGCAATTGCAGGTTCGTGCACCGAAAGTAATCCGACGGTCACGTCTCAGCGAGTGCGATGGCAGAAACGCCACCATTCGCCACCCCTCCGAGTGAACTCACTTACGGTCAGGCGCGATTGACTTGACACAGCACAATCCAGGGGTGGTGCAGTGTCGCACGGGCAGGCGCGTGTCGCACGCCGCACTCTCCCGGACGCCACTGCGCGCCGTCGGGAGCCGGACGTCGGCGACGCAGCGTCACCGGAGAGGTCCGGCTCGTAACCACCGGCGCGTCCGACCCGTTGGAGGGGGCATGGGCTTCACGATCGGCGGCACCCGGGGAATCGGTCAGATCCGGTCCGGCTCCCGGCGCCGCGGACGCACGACGGAGGCCACCGCGGTGGCCGAGTACACCGGCCTGTGGGGCTGGTCCGTGATTCCGGGAGCGCGCGCGGCTGCGGGCCGCTGTTCCTGCGGTGATCCGGCGTGCGCCGCGCCGGGTGCCCATCCCCTCGACTTCGCGCTCGAGGTCCCGCCCGGGGCCACGCTCGACGAGGCCGCGAAGGCGTGGTCGGAGGTGCCGGGCGCGGCGCTGATGCTGCCCGTGGGCCGCACCTTCGACGTCCTCGACGTGGCGGCCCCGGCCGGGCGTCGCGCGATGGTGCGCATGGAGCGCATGGGCCTGCGGCTCGGCCCGGTGTCCCAGACCCCTGACGACCGCTGCCAGTTCCTCGTGGCGCCGGGCGCCGCAGCGGGGCTGCCGCGCCTGCTGTACCGGATGGGCTGGGACGACGCCGACCTGGACCTGCGCTGCCTGGGCCCCGGCGACCACATCACCGCCCCGCCGTCCGACCGCGGCGGCCTCGGCCCGGTGCGGTGGCTGCGCGCGCCGTCCCCGGACATTGCGGTGGCGCCGCCCGAGGCCCGGCTGCTGCTCGGCACGCTGGCGTACGTATGCCACCGCAGTCCGTGAGTCCCCGCCCGGACACGCACAGGGGCCCGGCCGCGTATCCTGGTGGTGGGACCTGGTGCCCGCCTCCCGAACGGACCCCCTGCGCGGATAGACCCCGGCCACCGGACAGCCCTCCTCTTGCG
>NZ_JBSFUR010000033.1:0-68939 GCF_053591895.1 Streptomyces sp. NPDC002867
CGTGGAGCGCCGGCCCGACCCCCGGGACCGGCGGGCCAAGCTGATCGTCCCCACTCGCCGCGGCCGGGACCAGATGGAGAAGTCGGACGCGATCACGGCCGCCATCGAGCAGCGGCACGCAGAGGCGATCGGCGAGCGGAGATACGCGGTGTTCAAGGACGCGTTCCGGGAGATCACCGCACAGCAGCTGGCACAGTTCGACGAGGTCGCGGCCGGCGGGCGGGAGCCGGGGAAGGGCACCGGTCGCTGATCCCGCCTCACAGTGGGACCTCGAAGGCGACCGCGCCAGGTGACCCAGCAGGTCGACCACGGTGGGCCCTACGGCGCTACCGCTTTCGACTGCTTCATGAGCGGCGGCGATGCCTCCAGCAGGCCATGTGCCTCTGGCCGGCGGGCGCGCGTTGATCGGGGACAGCGTCGGGATCGAGGCTGTCAGGCAGCGGTAGTAGTCCCGTACTTGGCCGGAGCGGGTGCGGACGAGGAAGTGTCCGCGCCCTGGTCCCACCGGACTTGTCCGTCCCGCGGGTCCAGCGGGCAGGGAACCGTGGCTGCCGGCGGCCCGTCTGGACTCGTCCAGCGGGTGGTGGTGAATGCGGTGGAGTCGATGGCGGCACCCCGGCGGTGCCGGACGGCGTCCTCGGCGGCAACACGAGCGACCACCTGTCGCACCGCCTCGACGCTGCGCGGCGCCTGGACGACCCACGTCTGGGTGCCGTGCACTTCCTCGCCGCCCACGATGCGCAAGGTCGGGACGGTAACGTTCCACAAGGTCATGGCTGTGATCACTCCTGTTGGCGGCCTTCGTGAAGGCCTGTTGGTGGGGGAACGGCAGTGGCCGGATCAGCTGCCGGCCGACAGCGACGCCTGGCCGAGCATGTCCCGTACGGCAGGCACCACCTCGCGGGCGAAGCGCGTGAGGTGCCCCGAGCGGTCCGGCACGGGGTCATGCGGCCGGGATCCGGCCGAGCCGTCCGGCCTGGAAATCGTCGAACGCCTGCAGGAGTTCGCTGCGGGTGTTCATGACGAAGGGGCCGTTCCAGGCGACCGGCTCACGGATCGGCAGACCGCCGAGCACGACCACATCGAGCGCCGGGGACCTGCTCTCCTGCTTCTCGTCAGCCTGGACGCTGAGCGCGTCGCCCGCGCCGAAGACGGCGAGCTGACCGGAGCGCACCGGTCGCGCGTCCTCACCGACGGCACCCCGGCCTGCCAGCACATAGGCGAGGGCATTGAAGTCCTGGCGCCAGGGAAGGGTCAGCCGCGCACCGGGACTGAGGGTGGCGTGGAGGAGGATGATCGGCGTATGCGTCGCACCGGGGCCGTGCTTTCCGGCCAACTCACCGGCGATCAGCCGGACCAGGGCTCCGCCGTCGTCGCTGGCGAGGAGTTCGAGTTGTGAACCGCGGATGTCCTGGTAGCGGGGTGCCGACAGCTTGCGGTCGCGGGGCAGGTTGACCCACAGCTGGAAGCCGTGGAACAGCCCACCGCTCATCACCAGGTGCTCGGGGGGTGTTTCGATGTGGAGCATGCCGGAGCCGGCCGTCATCCACTGGGTGTCCCCATTGGTGATGACACCGCCGCCTCCATTGGAGTCCCGGTGCTCCATGACGCCATCGATCATGTAGGTGACGGTCTCGAATCCCCGGTGAGGGTGCCACGGTGTTCCCTTGGGTTCGCCGGGGCTGTACTCCACCTCGCCCATCTGATCCATCATCAGGAAGGGATCGAGGTGGCGCAGATCGATTCCCGCCAGGGCGCGGCGCACGGGGAATCCTTCGCCTTCGAAGCCTTGGGGGGCGTCGGTCACGGCGAGGACGGGGCGCTGCCGGGCGGCTTCTCCCGGGCGTGGGATGCGCGGCAGGGCGAGGGGCGAGTCGGCGGTTACTGCGGGCATGGTCTTTCTCCTTCGAAGCAGCGGGCCCGCGGCGCGCCCCAGGGGCGAGATGCCGTGAGTCCTGGTCCGGGTACCGGGCCTTGCGGGGGGACAGGTCCCGGTACCCGGGGAGCTCCTGCGAAGCCGTTACGGGGGATGGGCGCCGCTGGAGCGGTTCAGGGGGCTGGACGGGTCAGCCGTTTTTGGAGTAAGCGGCGGACAGTTGACCCACCAGCGTGGCGAACGGCATGTCCAGCGCCCCATAGACCTCGTAGGCCTTGGGGTCGGCGTTGTCGGCGAGGACTTCGACCATCGTGGTGGCGTAGTCGGTGACGATGACGCCCGCCTGCTGCATGCGCAGCAGACCCGCCGTGCGCTTGGTCTCGCTGAAGGTGCCGGAAGCGTCGATGACCGCGTACGCGTCATAGCCGGCGGCCGTGGCGGAGATCGCCGGGAAGGCGAGGCACACCTCGATGGAGATGCCCGCGATGATCAGCTTCTTGCGGCCGGTGGCCTCCACGGCCTGGCGGACACGCGGCTCGTTCCAGGCGTTGACGGTGCCGCGGTCGATCACCTCGAGATCCGAGGGGAGGACCTCGGCCAGCTCCGGTACGAGCGGGCCCCACATGCCGTCCGCCATGGTCGTGGTCACCACGGTGGGGATGTCGAGCACCTGAGCCGCCTTGGCCAGAGCGGCCACGTTGTGCTTGAGCGTGGCGACACCGACGTCACGGACTCCGGTGAACAGGCCGATCTGGTGGTCGACGAGCAGCAGTGCCGCGTTGTCGCGGGTCAGCGGCTCGTGGAAGCGGCCGGTCGGGGAGAGGTTCTCACTCATCAGGCTTCTCCTGCGTAGGGGGTGGTCACTCACCAGTTAGTCAGTAACTTGACGGTCAAAACCTTGACTAGTTGCAGCCTATTCCGGACCCTGCGAGATGGACAAGATCACGCCGGCCCTCTTGGAGCTTCCCCCAGCAGTACCCAGTCCCGCTCCTCGAGGCCCCGGTCGGCTCACTGCTTGTCGCCGGCGCCCCGGTGACAGCCCCCAGCACACACCGCCGGTACGCCACCGGGCCCAGAGCCGGCTGCCGCATAGAGCCGGCAGTGCGGGTGCGCCCGCCGCGGCCGCTGGGAGGCCGGAGGCACCGGCTGAGCCCTATTCCCAGAGAGCCATTGGAGTTCCGATGGCAGGCATTGCGTTCCTCATTGGATACCTATCGGACCGCCGCCTAGTGTCGAGGACATCGCCGTTCTGACGATCTGCACTCAATGTGTCAGCGATCGCAGAGTGTCAGCGGACGCAGCACCTCGGAGCGCGCGATACGCAACCCACCCTCCGGGTCCGGCCAGCCGGGCCCCTCCCCTCGGAGAAACACCATGTCGAAGATCCTTTTCGTGATGACCGGCGTCGACTACTGGACGCTGGCTGATGACACCAAGCACCCGACCGGTTTCTGGGCCGAGGAGGCCGTCGCCCCGTACGAGGCGTTCAGGGCCGCCGGCCACGAGATCGTCGTAGCCACCCCGGGCGGCGTCGTCCCCACGGTGGACCAGGCCAGCCTCGCCCCCGAGGTCAACGGCGGCCAGGAGAACGCCGACAAGATCGCGAACGCGCTCGCCGCGATGACCGAGCTGCAGAACCCGATCGACCTCGAGAACGTGAACCTCGACGACTACGCCGCGGTCTTCTACCCCGGCGGTCACGGCCCGATGGAGGACCTCGCCGTCGATGCCACCTCCGGCACGCTGCTGATCGACACCCTGGAAGCGGGCAAGCCGCTGGGTGTGGTCTGCCACGCCCCGGCCGCTCTGCTCGCGGCCGTGAGGACTGATGGGTCCAACGCCTTCGCGGGCTACCGGGTGACCGCGTTCACCAACTCCGAGGAAGCGCAGGCCGGCTTCGCCGACAAGGCGAAGTGGCTGCTGGAGACCCGCCTGACGGAGGCGGGCGTGCAGGTGCAGGCGGGCGAGCCGTGGGCGCCGAACGTGGTCGTCGACCGCAACCTGGTCACCGGCCAGAACCCGGTCTCCTCCGCCCCCGTCGCCGCGGAACTGCTCAAGAAGCTGGCCTGAGCCATGGGCTCTGACCGGCTGGGCGAGGTCCTGGACGCCACCTACGACTGCCTGACCCGGTACGGCGTGCGGCGCACCACCATGGACGACATCGCCACCACCATGGGCGTCTCCCGGTCAGCGGTCTACC
Source organism: Streptomyces sp. NPDC002867 (assembly GCF_053591895.1). Classification (NCBI taxonomy): domain Bacteria; kingdom Bacillati; phylum Actinomycetota; class Actinomycetes; order Kitasatosporales; family Streptomycetaceae; genus Streptomyces; species Streptomyces sp. NPDC002867. The sequence goes on from NZ_JBSFUR010000033.1 coordinate 4,077, forward strand.
AGTACGTCCGCAGCAAGGACGATGCCTTCCGGCAGCTCGCCCACCGCCTGCACACCCAGGCACTGGAGCGCGCCCGGCAGGCGGCGGCCGCCGAGGACGTCCCGTACGCCGAGCGCGTCCGGGGCGTCCTGGCCGCCAAGCTCGACCTGGTCCTCCAGCTCGCCGGGGACTCCCCTCACACCGCCGAGCTCCTGGACGAAGAGGCCCGGCTGTTCGGCGGGATCTGCACCACCTTCACCGCGGACCTGCGCCGCCTGCTGATCGGCCTGTTCACCGAGGCCGGCACCGTGGGCGGTGTCGAGCCCGGCGAGGCGGCCGATATCGCGATCGCCCTGGTGATCGGGCTGGAGTCGGTGGGCGACGGCAGGCTGCTGCTGGGGCCCGCGACCGACGCGCTCCTGTCCGGCCTGCTGGGCGCCCCGGTCGCGACCCACTGACCGCGCGCCCCCGCGGACCGCCCCCGGCCTGCCCCGGTCACCATGCCCGGAATCCCCGGCGGCACCACCGCAGCACCCACTTCGCCTCCGCCGAAAAGCTCGCCATGGGCCTGATCAGCGGCACCCTCGCGGTCGGCGCCGGGCTCGACCTGGTCGGCGCGGGTCTGCTCACCCAGAGCACCGATCCCGACTACCACCGCGTCTTCTGGATGGCCACCGCCCTATCCGTGATCGCTCTCGTGGGCGTCATCGCCGCCGTCCCGCCCTCCCGCGAGACCACTGGCGGCCGCACCGACTGTGCCGGCGCGGCCACCCTGGCGGCCACCCTCGTCCTGTTCCTGCTGCCCGTCTCCCAGGGCAACAGCTGGGGCTGGGCCTCCCCGCGCACCCTGATCCTGTTCGCCGCCGCGGCCGTCTTGGCCACGGTCTGGGTGGTCGTCGAGCGACACGTCAGCGAGCCCCTGGTGGACATGACCATGTTCGTGTTCCGGCCGGTGCTCTTCACCAACATCGCCGGTGTGCTGCTCGGCTTCGGCATGTTCACCCAGTTCATCGGCATCGCCTTCCTGGCCCAAACCCCCAGGGATCTGGCCGGATACGGCTTCTCCGCCTCCGTGCTGGGCGCCGCGACCACTTACCTGCTGCCCAGCACCCTCGCCTCACTGATCGCCGCGCAGCTGGGCGGCACCCTGGTGCGCCGCGTCGGCGCCCGCGTCACCCTTGCTGCCGGCGCCGCCTCGGGCGTTGCCGGCTTCGTCTGGCTTGCCCTCGCCCACGACAGCACGGCATCCGTCGTCACCGCGGGCATCCTCACCGGCATCGCCGTCAGCTTCGGCTTCGCCACCCTTCCCGCGTTCATTGCGGCGGGCGTGCCTGCCCACCAGAGCGGCATCGCCAACGGCATCAACTCCATCGCCCGTTCGGTCGGCAGCTCCGCAGGCTCGGCCGTCATCACCATCCTGCTGGCCGCCAACACCCTGCCCCATCTCCCGCCCGGTAACCCCGCGTTGCCAGCCGAGGCGCAGTACAGCGTCGTCTTCACCCTCGGCGCCCTGGCCTTCGCTCTCATCGCCCTGGTCGCCCTCACCGGCCTCGACTTCAACGGCACGGCACCCAGCCGCATCGTGCGGCAACAGGCCAACAGCCTCCAGGCTCCGTCGGTGCCGCCCCAACCCGCTCCGCTGAACACCTCGGCAACCGACCTCGACGGTCAGCACATCCCTCTTGCTGAACAGGCCCATTCCTGCCCCCGGTTCAGCCCATCCGGCTCACCATGAAAGGGACGTTCGACGCCGTGTGACACGGCCCGCACAGCACCCCGTCCTCCCCATGCACCCCCGACTCAAGGAGACTCCCCATGAAGATCGGCATCATCGGCGCCGGCAACATCGGCGGCAACCTCACCCGGCGGCTGACGGCCCTCGGGCACGACGTGTCCGTCGCCAACTCCCGCGGCCCGCACACCCTGACCGCGCTGGCCGAGGAGACCGGCGCCACCCCGGTAGCCGTGACCGAAGCGGCCCGCGGCGCCGAGGTCGTCGTGGTCACCATCCCGCTCAAGAACATCCCCGACCTTCCGCCCGGCCTGTTCAACGGGGCCGCCGACGGCTTCGCCGTGATCGACACCGGTAACTACTACCCCAAGGAGCGCGACGGGAGGATCGCCGCCGTCGAGGACGAGGGGCTCACCGAGAGCCGCTGGACCCAGCAGCACCTCGGTCACCCGGTGATCAAGGCGTTCAACGGCACCTACGCCCAGGACATCCTCGACAAGCCACGCCCGAAGGACGACCCCGAGCGGATGGCGCTGCCGGTCGCGGGCGACGACGAGACCGCCAAGAACATCGTCCGCGGCCTCATCGACGAGCTCGGCTTCGACACCGTGGACTCCGGCGGCATCGACGACTCCTGGCGCCAGCAGCCCGCCACCCCCGTCTACGGCCTGCGCGGCGGCGTCGCCGAGGTGACGAAGGCCCTGGCCGAGGCGTCCCCCGAGCGCCCGGCCGCGTTCCGGGCGTAAGGATCCGGACGCCGCCACAGCCCGCCTTGCCATAGGGAGCGGATAGGATTCCTTCGTGAGACATAAGGATCCCGATGGCCCGACCGGGGTACCGCAGTCCGCTGCGGTACCCCACCCGGACCTGAACCTGTTGCGCACCTTCCTGGCTGTGTACCGCTCCGGTTCCTTCACCGCCGCCGCAGGACTGCTGGGCCTGTCCCAGCCCACGGTGACCACCCAGATCCGCGCCCTGGAACGGCAGACAGGCCGCGAGCTGTTCCAGCGCCTGCCACGCGGCGTCGCCCCGACACCCGTCGCCCACGATCTCGCGGCCGGCGTGGCCGCGCCCCTCGACGCGCTCGCCGCCGTCGCCGGGCACGGCACCGCACCGGACAAGCCGGCCGCCCCCGTCCATCTGGCAGGGCCCGCCGAGCTGTTGTGCACCCGGGTACTGCCGACGCTCGCCCCGCTGGCCGCCGACGGTGTACGGCTGCGCGTGACCACGGGCCTGACCGACCCGCTCCTGGAGGAGTTGCGCGCCGGACACTATGACCTGGTGATCGCCACCGTCCGGCCGCGCGGGAGGGCGCTGGCCGCCGTGCCGCTGATGGACGAGGAGTTCGTCCTGGTCGCCGCGCCCGCCTGGGCCGGCCGTCTGAAGGAACGGCTGGCCGCCGACGGCCCGGCCGCGCTGCACGCCGTCCCCCTGGTCACCTACGCCGAGGACCTGCCCATCGCCCGCCGCTACTGGCGCCACGTCTTCGGCACGCGGCTGTCCTGCCCCGCCGCCGTCACCGTTCCCGACCTGCGCGGCGTACTCGCCGCGGTCGCCGCGGGAGCGGGCTTCACCGTCCTTCCCCGCTTCCTGTGCCAGGACGAGCTCGCCTCCGGCGCCCTCGTGCCCCTGCACGAACCGGACGACCCGCCCATCAACACCGGCTATCTCGTCCAGCGCCCCGGCAGGCCCGCCAACCCCGACGTCAACCGGGTCCGCGACCTCCTCCTCGACGCGGGCCGCACCTGGTGACCCCCGGTTCCCCACCATTGAGCGGCATGCCGCGGCAGGTCGGTAGGGAGTCTGCACGGTTCGCCGATCCGGCTCGCCCTGCCGGTCGCAGGCGATGAGACCGCGACAGCCGCATGGACCTCGTGGCCCGCGACGCGTCCGGAGCCCTGTGGCTATGGATCTTGGTCTGAACGGATGAAAGGGGGCCGCGCATCGGTGCGGCGGCCCCCGTTCGCACATCCCCGCAGGTAGAAACGGTTCCGCTACGTGATCCCTGTGTGGGGCGGGTGGGACTCGAACCCACGGCCGACGGATTATGAGTCCGCTGCTCTAACCGGCTGAGCTACCGCCCCTCACGGCGCGTCGCGCACATTTGTGCGCGCCGTCTGCCGCAGCATAGCCGGTCATACGATCTCCTGCCTCGCACGGTCGGCAACGCTCGACCATGAGGACTTCCCTGTGTGCCGCCCGGTTCCGGATGTCGCGCTGAACATATGGAAGACCCCCGGAAACGCGAAAAAGGACCCTCGTCGGGGCCCTCTTCCGTCTCTGCTCCCCCGGCTGGACTCGAACCAGCAACCCTCCGGTTAACAGCCGAATGCTCTGCCAATTGAGCTACAGGGGATCGCGCTCCCCCGACTGGACTCGAACCAGTAACCTGCCGGTTAACAGCCGGCTGCTCTGCCAATTGAGCTACAGGGGATTGCTGCGTGTGCACCGAACGCACCTGCCGGGGTGCTCCCGGAGGGCGTGCGCTCGCTGCGACACATACATTAGCGCAAGCAGGGGGGTGCTCCGCCAATCGGTTCGGCACCGCGTGATCACGGGCCTCGACGGGTAGGCGGGCAGCACCGACGCAACGGAAGGTGACACCCATGCGGTACAAGCTCACGTTCGTCGTGGGACTGGCGATCGGCTACGTGATCGGCACACGGGCCGGCCGCGAGCGCTACGAGCAGCTCAAGAAGTCCGCGCGGCAGTTCTCCCAGAACCCGGCGGTGCGCAACGCCGCGGAGTCGGCCGCCCACAACGGACGCGAGGCGGCGGGCAAGGCGTTCCACGCCGTGAGCGACAAGGTCGGCGACCGGGTGCCCGAGTCGGTCGCGGAGCGGGTCCGCGCGCTGCGGGAGCGGGGCTCCGGCACCGAGGACGAATGGGGAACGAGCAACACCTGACACGCGATGCCGCCGGCGAACCGGCGGCATCGCCGTTTTCCGGCGCCTGCCCGTGGCACATGTGACGAGACCGCTCCCGGCGTACGGCAGAATTCCGGACATGGGGATAGTCGCCGGATTGGACAGCTCGTCCGCGTTCACACGCATCGTCGTCTGCGACGCGGACACAGGCGCAGTGCTGCGCCAGGGATACGCGCCGCATCCCGTCGAGCCCAAGGCCACCGAGATCGATCCACAGGCGTGGCTGCTCTCGCTCGGCGAGGCGGCCGGAGGCGGTCTGCTGGAGGGCGTGGAGGCCATCGGCGTCTCCGCCCAGCAGCACGGCCTGATCACGCTCGACGCGCAGGGCGGCCTGGTGCGGCCCGCACTGCTCGGCAACGACAAGCGGGCTCAGGTCGCGGCGGCCGATCTGATCGACGCGCTCGGCGGGCGCCAGGCGTGGGCGGAGGCCGTCGGATCGGTTCCGCAGGCCGCCCAGCCCGTGGCCAAGCTGCGCTGGCTGGCCCGCAGCGAGGCGGAGGCCGCGCAGCGGGTGGCGGCCGTGATGCAGCCGCACGACTGGCTGGTGTGGCAGCTGCTCGGCCGCCCCGCCCGTCGGACCACCGACCGCGGCGGCGCCTCCGGCACCGGCTACTGGTCGGCCGGCACCGGCTCGTACCGTCCCGACCTCGTCGAGCTCGCGCTCGGGCACCCGTGTGCGCTGCCCGAGGTGCTGGGCCCCGCCGACGCCGCCGGGACGACGCCGGAGGGGCTGCTGATCTCGGCGGGGACCGGGGAGACCATGGCGGCCGCGTTCGGGCTCGGCGTCGGCACCGGCGACGCGGTGGTGTCGCTGGGGGCCTCCGGTTCCGTGATGGCCGTGCACCACGAGGCGCTGGCCGACCCGACAGGAATGATCACCTCCTTCGCCGACGCGACCGGGATGCACCTCCCGGTCGTGCACACCCTCAATGCCGTACGGGCGCTGCGCGGCACCGCCGAGCTGCTGGGCGTGGCCGACCTGGCCGAGCTGTCGGCACTCGCCCTGAAGTCCACGCCCGGCTCGTCCGGCCTGGTGCTGCTGCCGTACCTGGAGGGCGAACGCACCCCCCAACTTCCGCACACGGCGGGCACCTTGAGCGGGCTGCGGCGTGAGTCGATGAAGCCCGAGCACCTGGCGCGGGCCTCGTTCGAGGGCATGCTCTGCTCGCTGGCCGACGCGCTGGACGTGCTGCGCGGGCGCGGGGTCGACGTGCGCCGCGTGTTCCTGCTCGGGGCGGCCGCCGAACTGCCGGCCGTCCAGGCCATCGCCCCCTCCGTCTTCGGGACGCAGGTCGTCGTGCCGCAGCCGGCGGACTACGCGGCCCTGGGCGCGGCCCGGCAGGCGGCATGGGCGCTGGGCGCCGCGCGGAGGACGCTGTCGCCTCAGGCGCCGCCGGCCTGGCAGGGCGCCGCCGCGCAGGTCTTCGAGCCGGGCGAGGATGCCGCGGTGGGCAAGGCGGTGCGCCAGCAGTACGGGGCGACGCGGGACCAGATCCACCCGGGGGCGTTCGGCCCCGCGGTATGACGATCTGCTTTTGACTCGGGCTTGGGGAAAACCCTTGGGGGTTCGGCGGCCGGGTGCCGGAAGATGAGGTGACCGCCGATCTTGCCGAGCCCGAGAGACCGCACGTGCTGATAAGACTGCTGCGGACCTACCTGAGTCCGTACAAGAAACCGATCGCCCTGCTGGTGGTGCTGCAACTGCTGCAGACCAGCGCCACCCTCTATCTGCCGACCCTGAACGCCGACGTCATCGACAACGGTGTCGTCACCGGGGACACCGGTCACATCCTGACCGTCGGCGCGCTGATGATCGGCATCAGCGTGGTCCAGGTGCTGTGCAACATCGGGGCCGTCTTCTACGGCGCCCGGACCGCCGCCGCCCTCGGACGGGACGTGCGGGCCGACATTTTCGCTCGGGTGCAGAGCTTCTCCGCCCGCGAGGTCGGCCACTTCGGTGCGCCGTCCCTGATCACGCGGACGACGAACGACGTCCAGCAGGTCCAGATGCTGGTGCTGATGGCGTTCACGCTGATGGTGTCGGCGCCGATCATGTGCGTCGGCGGCATCCTGATGGCACTCGGGCAGGACGTGCCGCTGTCGGTCGTGCTGCTGGCGGTCGTGCCGGTGCTCGGCATCGCCGTGTCGCTGATCGTCAAGACGATGCGCCCCCTGTTCCGCACTATGCAGGAGCGGCTCGACACGGTGAACCGCGTGCTGCGCGAGCAGATCACCGGCAACCGCGTGATCCGCGCCTTCGTCCGGGACCCATACGAGAAGGAGCGCTTCCGCGGGGCGAACGACGAGCTGACGGACGTGTCGATGTCCACCGGCCGGCTGATGGCGCTGATGTTCCCCACCGTGATGACCGTGGTGAACGTGTCGTCCATCGCGGTCGTCTGGTTCGGCGCGCACCGCATCGACAGCGGGGCCATCCAGATCGGCGCCCTGACCGCCTTCCTCGCGTATCTGATGCAGATCGTGATGGCCGTGATGATGGCCACCTTCATGTTCATGATGGTGCCGCGTGCGGAGGTGTGCGCCGAGCGCATCCAGGAGGTGCTGGACACCGACTCCAGCGTCGTTCCGCCGAGCGCGCCCGTGCGCGAGCTGCGCGCCCGCGGTCATCTGGAAGTGCGCGGCGTGGACTTCTGCTACCCCGGCGCGGAGGAGCCGGTGCTGCGCGGCATCGATCTGGTGGCGCGGCCGGGCGAGACCACCGCGATCATCGGGTCGACCGGCAGCGGTAAGTCGACACTGCTGGGGCTGGTGCCGCGGCTGTTCGACGCGACGGGCGGCGAGGTGCTCGTCGACGGCGTGGACGTGCGGGAGCTGGACCAGGAGCTGATGGCCCGCACGGTCGGGCTCGTGCCGCAGAAGCCGTACCTCTTCTCCGGCACCGTGGCGACCAACCTGCGCTACGGAAATCCGGACGCGACCGACGACGAGCTGTGGCAGGCGCTGGAGGTGGCGCAGGCGGCCGACTTCGTGCGCGGACTCGAGGGCGGTCTGAACGCGCCCGTCGCCCAGGGCGGGACGAACGTCTCCGGCGGCCAGCGCCAGCGGCTCGCGATCGCGCGGACCCTGGTGCAGCGTCCGGAGATCTACCTCTTCGACGACTCCTTCTCCGCGCTGGACTACGCGACGGACGCGGCGCTGCGGGCGGCGCTGGCGCGCGAGACCGCCGAGGCGACGGTCGTGATCGTCGCCCAGCGGGTGTCGACGATCCGTGACGCGGACCGGATCGTGGTGCTGGACGAGGGGCGGGTCGTGGGGGCGGGCAGCCACCACGAGTTGATGCAGGGCAATGAGACGTACCGAGAGATCGTGCTCTCGCAGCTGACGGAGGCGGAGGCCGCATGAGCGGGGGACCTGCTGCACGGATGATGGCGGGCCAGAGTCCCGGCGAGCGGTCGATGGACTTCAAGGGCTCCGGCAAGCGGCTGCTGCGGCACCTGGCGCCCGAGCGGGCCGCGCTGTGGTGGATGCTGGCGGCCGGTGTGCTGAGCGTCGCGCTGAACGTGATCGGGCCCAAGATCCTCGGAACAGCGACCGACCTCGTCTTCGCCGGCGTCGTCGGCCGGGAGATGCCCTACGGCACGACCAAGGAGCAGGCGGTCGAGGGCCTGCGGGCGAAGGGCGACGACGGACTCGCCGACATGCTCTCCGGAGTGGACTTCACCCCTGGCGAGGGCATCGACTTCACCGCCGTGGGCAACGTGCTGCTGGTGGCCCTCGTCGTGTACGTGGCGGCGGGCCTGCTGATGCTGGTGTCGACGAGGCTGTCGATCAAGGTGATCAACCGGACCGTGTACCGGATGCGCGAGGACGTGCAGGCGAAGCTGTCGCGGCTGCCCCTGTCGTACTTCGACAAGGCCAAGCGCGGCGAGGTGCTCAGTCGCGCCACCAACGACATCGACAACATCTCGCAGACTCTCCAGCAGTCGATGGGCCAGCTGATCAACTCGCTGCTCACGATCGTCGGCGTACTGGCGATGATGTTCTGGATCTCGCCGCTGCTGGCGCTGGTCGCGCTCGTCACCGTGCCGGTCTCGGTGTTCGTGGCGACGCGGGTCGGCAAGCGGTCGCAGCCGCACTTCGTCGCCCAGTGGAAGTCGACGGGCGCGCTGAACGCGCATGTCGAGGAGATGTACAGCGGTCATGCGCTGGTGAAGGTCTTCGGCCGCCAGAAGGAGTCGGCGCAGGGCTTCGCCGAGCAGAACGAGGCGCTGTACGAGGCCGGGTTCAGGGCTCAGTTCAACAGCGGGATGATGCAGCCGCTGATGCTCTTCGTCTCCAATCTGAACTACGTGCTGGTCGCCGTCGTCGGCGGGCTGCGGGTCGCGTCCGGCTCACTGTCCATCGGTGACGTGCAGGCGTTCATCCAGTACTCGCGCCAGTTCTCGATGCCGCTGACGCAAGTCGCCTCCATGGCGAACCTGGTGCAGTCGGGTGTCGCGTCCGCCGAGCGGATCTTCGAGCTGCTGGACGCGGAGGAGCAGGAGCCGGACGCTCCGTCCGTCGAGCGGCCCGAGCGGTCCGAGGGCCGGGTGTCGCTGGAGAAGGTGGCGTTCCGCTACGAGCCGGAGAAGCCGCTGATCGAGGACCTGTCGCTCACCGTCGAACCCGGGCACACGGTCGCGATCGTCGGCCCGACGGGCGCGGGCAAGACGACGCTGGTCAATCTGCTGATGCGGTTCTACGAGGTGACCGGCGGGCGGATCTCGCTCGACGGGGTCGACATCGCGAAGATGTCCCGTGAGGACCTGCGGTCGGGCATAGGCATGGTGCTGCAGGACACCTGGCTGTTCGGCGGCACGATCGCGGAGAACATCGCGTACGGCGCCTCGCGGAAGGTGTCCCGTGAGGAGATCGAGGAGGCGGCGCGCGCGGCGCACGCGGACCGGTTCATCCGCACGCTGCCCGACGGCTACGACACGGTGATCGACGACGAGGGCTCGGGCGTGAGCGCCGGCGAGAAGCAGCTGATCACCATCGCGCGGGCGTTCCTGTCCGACCCGGTGATCCTGGTGCTGGACGAGGCGACGAGCTCGGTCGACACGCGTACGGAGGTGCTGATCCAGAAGGCGATGGCCCGCCTGGCCCACGGCCGCACGAGCTTCGTGATCGCCCACCGGCTCTCCACGATCCGGGACGCGGACGTGATCCTGGTGATGGAGGACGGATCGATCGTCGAACAGGGGACGCACGAGGAGCTGCTGGCGGCGGAGGGGACGTATGCGCGGCTGTACGCGGCGCAGTTCGCGCAGGCGGTGGTCGAGGTGGAGTAGCCCCCACGCACCCCTTCCCGGAGCCGGGGCTTCGCCCCGGACCCGGCCGGCGGCGTGCGGGTCAGTCGAGGTAGCCGCGGAGTTGGTCGGCGAACGCGTGGTCGCGGAGTTTGGTCAGGGTCTTGGACTCGATCTGGCGGATTCGTTCGCGCGTCACGCCGAAGAGGCGGCCGATCTCCTCCAGCGTGCGGGGGCGGCCGTCGGCCAGGCCGTAGCGGAGCTGGACCACCTTGCGTTCGCGCTCGCCGAGCGTGGACAGCACCGCCTCCAGGTGCTCGCGCAGGAGCAGGAAGGCCGCCGATTCGACCGGCGACGCGGCGTCGCCGTCCTCGATCAGGTCACCGAGGGCGACATCGTCCTCCTCGCCCACCGGCGCGTGCAGCGACACCGGTTCCTGCGCGAGGCGCAGCACCTCGCCGACCCGCTCGGGCGGAAGGTCGAGCTGGGCGGCGACCTCCTCGGGCGTCGGCTCGTAGCCCCGCTCCTGAAGCATCCGGCGCTGGACGCGGACCACGCGGTTGATCAGCTCCACGACATGGACCGGCACCCGGATCGTGCGGGCCTGGTCGGCGAGCGCTCGGGACATGGCCTGGCGGATCCACCACGTCGCGTACGTCGAGAACTTGTAGCCGCGCGCGTAGTCGAACTTCTCGACCGCGCGGATCAGGCCCAGGTTCCCCTCCTGGACGAGGTCGAGCATGGTGAGCCCGCGGCCCACGTAGCGCTTGGCGACCGAGACGACGAGGCGGAGGTTGGCCTCGATCAGACGGCGCTTGGCGAGCCGGCCCATGACCACCAGCCGGTCGAGGTCGACCGCGAGCCGGGAGTCCGGGTCGGGCGTGTTCGCCAGCTTCTCCTCGGCGAAGAGGCCCGCCTCGACGCGCCGCGCCAGCTCGACCTCCTCGGCCGCGGTGAGCAGCGGGATGCGGCCGATCTCGCGCAGGTACTGGCGGAACAGGTCGGAGGACGGCCCCGATCCCTCGGCGGCGCGGGCCACGGGCCGGGGCGGCTCGGGGAGTTCGAGTTCGTCGGCGGCCTCGTCCTCGGCCGCGCTCGCGTCCACGGGGTCCGGCACCGCCTCCGGGTGCCCCGCCGGCGGGCCCTGCGCGGGCACCTGCTCGACGGCGGCCGTGGCGACGGCCACGGCCGCGTCGGTCTCGGTCAGGGTCTGGGTCTGCACGGGGGCGACCTCCAGGGTGATCGCTGCCGGTCGGGGGCGTGCGGCAACTCCGAGGGCTCAGGCACCGCTCCCAGTGTGGGGTACGACACATCCCTGCCACGAGGGGCGTGCGGTGACTTTTTGCGACCCGTGCGTGACCGGTCGGTTACTCGGATGCCCGGCGTGCGGGAGTCTGGGAGCATCTGCCGGTGCACAAGAGCTGTGAGTACGAGACCCATGTGACCGTGCGCTGCGGCGCCGGCGGGGAGGAGAGGCTGGACGTCTGGGCGCACGCGGCCGGGCTGAAGGTGACGCACATCGAGCCGGCGCGGGGCCGGATGGTCTCCCAGCCGATGCTGACCCTGAAGGGCCGCGACGGCTTCGCAGCCCAACGGGCCACCGCCGAGCGGCTGGTGGAACGGCTGCGGTCGGCCGGCTTCGACCCGGTGCGCGTGAAGATCGAGACCACGCCCTGGTCACCGGAGGTGGCGGCGACAGCGGACGGGTACTTCGAGCACCACGTGAAGCTGCTGCTGGACCGGGACTTCGACCGCGAGGCGCTCGCCGCGCTGGCCGTGCGGCACGGGGCGCACCTGTCGTGGAACGCGCGGAGGGTGTCCGGCGGCGGACGGCACGAACGGTTCGTGACGCAGCGCTGCCACCGGGTCTCCGCGGCGGAAGCGGGCGTGGCGTGTGACGCGCTGGTCGCGGAGTTGACGAAGCAGGGCTACGAAATCCGGTCACAGGAGCGGGAGTTCGTGCTGCACGACAGTGATCTGTCGGTCGACGACGGATGGATCGAGGAGGGGGCGGCACAGTGACGCAGGCAGGCAGGCGGCCGATTCCGGGCGGGCCGGAGGATCTGGCCGAGTCCAGGGCGGACATCGAGCGGCGCACCACGGAACTGCCGCGCACCCTGCGGGTGGGCATGGACCACAAGGGTGCGCGGCACCAGGTCTTCGACCCTGCGCTCAAGCACTTCAGCAGGGCGTTCCGGCCGTTGGACGCTGTCACGGCCGATACCGCGGCCTGGCAGTCGGCCCGGCGCACCGCGCTCGACACGGTCCTCGACGCCGTCTCGCGATCGGGATGGGCCGATTCGCTGGTGCTGCGCGGCAGCATGCCGATGGCGGCCTGGTTCCCCGGGGAGGCACGCGAGCCGAAGGATCTCGACTTCGTGGTCGTGCCCGCCGACTGGAACATCGAGGAGGAGCGCACCGGCACCATGCTGGCCGGGATCGCGTCGGCCGCGCAGCGCGCGGCCGAGGAGCGGGGCGGCCCGCTGACGATCGACGCGAGCGGCGCCGAGTCCGAGTACATCTGGACGTACGACCGGGTGCCGGGGCGGCGGATGGTGCTGCCGTGGTCCGTTCCGGGCCTGCCCGGCGGTCAGGTCCAGCTCGACTTCGTCTTCAACGAGCGGCTGCCGAGGGAGGCGGTCCGCACGACGGTCGCGGGCACCGAGCTGCAGGCGGCGAGCCCGGAACTGTCTTTGGCGTGGAAGCTCCAGTGGCTGCTCACCGACGTCTGCACGCAGGGCAAGGACCTTTACGACGCCGCCCTCCTCGCAGAGCGCCACCCGTTGTCGTACGAGCTGCTCGACGAGGTGTTCCGGCTGACCGGCGAGTGGCCGTATCCGTACCGCGAGACGGTCCTGTTCGAGGACGTCGTGGAGGCCGTCGGGTACGTCGAGTGGGACCACTTCGCCGCGGACTACCCGCAGTTCGCGGACGACGAGCGCGTGTACGTGGAACGGCTGCTGACGGCGCTCGCCCCGACCTTCGCGGACGAGCGGTGACTTCTGGGGGCAGCCCGGCGGGAACGTCGACGGCCGCCGGGGTCAGTCCCCGCGCGGCCCCCGGAAGTGCACCGAGGTGACGAGGGCGTAGTCGAAATAAATCGGGTCGCCCTCCTCGTCCATCGGGTACTCGAAGCTGCTCTCGTTCGACAGGATCACCTTGAGGTCGGGAAGAGTGTCCACCCCGTCGTCGTTCTGCTCGACCGTGTGGCCCCGTTCCTGGGGGCGCTCCAGCAGTTCGTCGCTGGGAGTGCGGAAGACGTCGAGCCCGTCGAGGACGGCCGTCACATCCGCGTCCTCGATTCGGAACCGGTACACGTGGATGTCGGTCAGCGCGCCCTTGGGGAAGCCGAGCGTGAACGCCGTCTCGGACTCCGCGTGCCCGCAGAACACCTGCCCGGCCGCGTCGCCGTAGTCCGCGCCGGACGGGAAGAAGCCCAGTTCGCGCGCGGCCCCGACCGCCTCCTCGGCCGACATGCCGAGCCGGAGCGTGGCAACCCCCACCTCCGGCAGCAACTCAAGAACCATCGCCGTCCTTCCAACCGTCCGACACGGACCGCTCATCGGCCTCGCGCCGGCCCTCGCGTCCCGCTGAGGCGGGCCGAGCGGGGCGCTACAGCGCCGCCGCGCCCTGGTTGCGCAGGGACTGGGCGTACTGCTGGAGCACCCACAGTTCGTTGGCCACGGCCGCGTACCGCTCGGGCTCGGCGTTGCTTCCCAGGCGGGCCATCGTGCCCTGGATGTCGCGGATACGGCGGTCCACCGCGCGCAGCCGGACCTGGACGAGCTGCTCGCCCGCGTACGCCTCGTCGACGGTCCTGCCGTGGACCGCCTCCACCGCCAGCTCGGTGACGAGCGCGCGCACCGTGTCGTTCGGCGCGGCATCGCGGACGCGGGCCAGGTAGCCGGGGGTGTCCCCGGCGCCCTGCTCGGCGCCACCGGCGTCCTCGATGGTCTGACGGACGGCCGCGTACGGCGGGGCGGTGAACTCGTCGACGCCGTAGGCGTCGAAGGCCGGCGAGACCAGGGCCGGGTACTGGAGCGCGAGCTTGAGCAGTTCGCGCTCGGTGCGGTGGGCGGGGCTGCGCAGATTGAGCGCGGGCCCGGACGCGTACTGAGGCGCCGGCGCTGCCTGGACCTGCTGCTGCGAACGCGCGGCGCCGGACCTCTCCGGGCCGCCGCGCCCGCCGCGCTCACGGGCCCAACGGGCCAGCTGCGCCACCCGCTTGACCACGAACTGCGTGTCGAGGATCCCGAGCATGCCGGCGAGCTGAACGGCCGACTCGTGCTGGATCGCGATGTTCTTGATGCCGGCGACGACGGGGGCCGCCTCGTCGAGGGCGGCGGCCCGCCCGGCGGGGGTCTCCAGGTTGTGCCGGGCCACCATCTGCCGGATCGCGAACTCGAAGAGCGGAGTGCGGGATTCGACCAGCTTCTGCACCGCCGCGTCGCCCTCGGCGAGCCTCAGCTCGCACGGGTCCATACCGCCGGGGGTGATCGCGATGGACGTCTCGGCGGCGAACTTCTGGTCGTCCTCGAAGGCGCGCAGCGCGGCCTTCTGCCCGGCCGCGTCGCCGTCGAAGGTGAAGATCACCTCGGCGGTGGCGTTGTCCATCAGCAGCCGGCGCAGGATCTTGATGTGGTCACCGCCGAAGGCCGTGCCGCAGGTCGCGATCGCGGTGGTGACGCCCGCCAGGTGGCACGCCATCACGTCCGTGTAGCCCTCGACGACGACGGCACTGCTCGTGCGGGCGATCTCCTTCTTGGCGAGGTCGATGCCGTACAGGACGTGCGACTTCTTGTAGATCGCGGTCTCGGGGGTGTTCAGGTACTTCGGGCCGTTGTCGTCGTCGCGCAGCTTACGGGCGCCGAAGCCGACGACCTCGCCCGTGATGTCGCGGATGGGCCACATCAGCCGGCCGCGGAAGCGGTCGATGGGACCGCGGCGGCCGTCCTGGGAGAGGCCGGAGAGGACGAGCTCCTTGTCGCTGAAGCCCTTGCCGCGCAGGTAACGGGTGAGGTGGTCCCAGCCGGCCGGGCTGTAGCCGACGCCGAAGTGCTGGGCGGCCGCCTGGTCGAAGCCGCGCTCGGCGAGGAACTTCCGGCCGATCTCGGCCTCGGGACCGTCCAGCTGCTCGACGTAGAACTCGGCGGCGATCTTGTGCGCCTCGACGAGGCGGATGCGCTCCCCTCGCTGGTGGGTGGGGTTGTACCCGCCCTCCTCGTAGCGCAGGGTGATGCCCGCCTGGGCGGCGAGGCGCTCGACCGTCTCCGAGAAGGAGAGGTGGTCGATCTTCATCACGAAGGCGATGGTGTCGCCGCCTTCCTGGCAGCCGAAGCAGTGGAACAGTCCCTTGCTCGGGCTGACCTGGAAGGAGGGTGACTTCTCGTCGTGGAAGGGGCACAGGCCCTTGAGGTTGCCGCCGCCCGCGTTGCGCAGCTGGAGGTACTCGGACACGACGGCGTCGATCGGGACCGCGTCCCGCACCGCCTTCACGTCGTCATCGTTGATCCTGCCTGCCACGCGTGAAGTCTACGGTGGAGCGGGGACAGCGCCCTCAGCCGCCGAGCTCCGTGAGCGGGACGCTCGGGTCGCCCAGCGCCTGGGCGTCCACGCGCGCCTTGGAGCGGATGAGCTGCTGGACGTTCTCGGTGACGTCCCACACATTGACGTTCATCCCCGCCAGCACCCGCCCCCCGCTCAGCCAGAACGCGATGAACTCGCGCTTGCCGACGTCGCCGCGCAGCACGACCTGGTCGTACGACCCGGGGGGCGCCCAGCCGCTGTACTCCATGCCCAGGTCGTACTGGTCGGAGAAGAAGTAGGGGACGCGGTCGTAGGTGACGGCCCGGCCCAGCATGGCGCGGGCGGCGGCCGGGCCGCCGTTCAGCGCGTTCGCCCAGTGCTCGACGCGCAGGCGGGCGCCGATCAGCGGGTGCTGGGCCGCGGCGACGTCACCGGCCGCGTAGATGTCGGGGTCCGAGGTGCGCAGGCTCGCGTCGACGGCGATGCCGCCGCCGTGCGCCCGGTCCGCGAGCGCGAGGCCCGCGCCCTCGGCCAGCGCGGTGCGCGGGGCGGCGCCGATCGCGGCGAGGACCTCGTGGGCGGGGTGCTCCTCGCCGTCGTCCGTACGCGCGGCGAGCACCATGCCGTCCTGGCCGGTGATCTCGGTGAGGCGGGCGCCGAAGTGGAAGCGGACGCCGTGCTCCCGGTGCAGCTCGGCGAAGACCTGGCCGAGCTCGGGCCCGATGACCTGGTGGAGGGGGGTGGCCTCCGGTTCGACGACGGTCACCTCGGCGCCGTATCCGCGGGCCGCGGCGGCGACCTCCAGGCCGATCCAGCCGGCGCCCGCGATGACGAGGTGGCCGTTGTCCCGGCCGAGCGCGGCGAGGACGCCGCGCAGCCGCTCGGCGTGGGCGAGGCGGCGCAGATGGTGGACGCCGGCGAGGCCGGTGCCGGGGATGTCGAGACGGCGCGGCTCGGCGCCGGTGGCCAGCAGCAGCTTGTCGTAGTGGACGACGGCCCCGTCGCCGAGGCGGACGGACTTGGCCGCGCGGTCGATGGACACGACCGGCTGGCCGAGGTGGAGTTCGACGTCCGCCTGCGCGTACCAGCCCGGCTCGTGGACGAAGACGCTGTCGCGTTCCTCCTTGCCCGTGAGGAAGCCCTTGGACAGCGGCGGACGTTCGTACGGGTGGTCGCGTTCGTCGCCGATGAGGATCACTCGCCCGGTGAACCCCTCTGCACGGAGGGTCTCAGCGGCCTTGGCCCCGGCCAGTCCACCGCCGACGATGACGAAGGTCCGATGTGCGTCGACCACGTGATGCCTCCTAGAGTCCCTGCACTGTTTGTCTCTGCGCCGCTCGGCCTTCAGCGAGCGTCCCGCACGGAGCGTGGCGGCGGAAGAGGGAGTGCCCCTCGGGCGTGTCAAACCGGACGAATCGACAAACGATCACCGTACCCGGCGGACCGGGTGCGGGGAGTCAGCGGCGCAGGAGCAGCCGGGCGTGCAGGGTGCGCGCGGAAGCGTCGGTGAGCGAGGCGATCTGGTCGACGATCACACGCTTGCGGGCCCGGTCGTCGGGCGCGGCCTCGAACAGTGCCCGGAACTGCGGCTCCAGTCCTTCCGGTGCCCGCACGGTGAGCGCGTCGGCCAGCTCGGCCAGCACGATGCGCTGGTCGGCGCGGAGCGCCTCCTGCTCGGCACGCTGCATCACATAGCGGTCGGCGACGGCCTTGAGGACGGCGCACTCGTTGCGCGTGGCGCGCGGGACGACGAGCTCCGCCTCGTACCGGGTGAGCCCGCCGCCGCCGAACGCATGGCGGGTGGCGCCCTCGGCGGCCAGCGCGAACCGGCCGATGAGCTGGCTGGTCGCGTCCTTGAGCCGGGCCTGGGCGACGGCCGAGCCGTCGTAGTGGTGCGGCCACCACGGCGCGTCGATCAGCCGGTCGAGCGCCTCGGACAGCTCCTCGGGAGCGGTGTCCTTCGGCACGTAACGGCCCACGGCGACGGCCCAGATCCCCTCGCGCTCGGCCGGGGACAGCAGGCAGTTGGGGTCGATGTGCCCGGCGTGCAGCCCGTCCTCGAAGTCGTGCACCGAGTACGCCACGTCGTCGGACCAGTCCATGACCTGCGCCTCGAAGCACTTGCGGTGCGCGGGTGCGCCGCGGCGCACCCAGGCGAAGACCGGCAGGTCGTCCTCGTACACCCCGAACTTCCCCGAGGACGGGTCGGTGGGGTGCCCGCCGCGCGGCCAGGGGTACTTGGTGGCGGCGTCCAGCGCGGCCCGCGTGAGATTGAGCCCGACGCTGACGGGCTCGTCGTGGCCGGCCACGGGGACGAACCGCTTGGGCTCGATACGGGTGAGCAGCCGCAGCGACTGGGCGTTGCCCTCGAAGCCGCCGCAGTCCTCGGCGAATTCGTTGAGCGCCTGCTCGCCGTTGTGGCCGAACGGGGGGTGGCCCAGGTCGTGGGCGAGGCAGGCCGCCTCGACGAGGTCCGGGTCGCAGCCGAGGGCCGCGCCGAGCTCGCGCCCGATCTGGGCGCACTCCAGCGAGTGCGTCAGCCGGGTGCGGGGGCTGGCGTCCCAGGCGTGGCTGCGGGTGCCGGGGGTGACGACCTGCGTCTTGCCGGCGAGGCGGCGCAGCGCCGAGGAGTGCAGGACGCGGGCCCGGTCGCGCTGGAAGGCCGTACGGCCGGGCCGCTTGTCGGGCTCGGGCGCGAAGCGCTCGGCGTCCGCGGCGCCGTAGCCGTCGGGTGCGGAGGGGTCCGAGGCGTACGACTCCGGGTTCCTGGTCCCGGGAGCGGGCGTCTCACGGGCGTGCGGGGTGGGTGCCTCGGGGTCGGGCGGCCAGGTGATGCCGTCGGTGCCGGTGGTGCCAGTGCCATCCATGCACCGAAGGTAACCGGCGGGGCCGACAGTGGGGACCAGGAAGGCCGCAGGCAGCCCCGGTGGTTGCTCAGGCGGCCGACAGCTCCTGCTCGCGCAGGGCGTACGGGCGCGTCCGCGCCTCGTCGTAACGGTGGAGCAGAAGGCGGGCGAGCGCCGGGTGGGTGCCGAGCGGGTCGGCGGCGATCCACGGTGCGGCGGCGGCGCTGCGGGTCGCGAAGAGCCCCGGCGCGGCGAAGTAGGACGCGACGGCGATCCGGTGCCGGCCGCGGGCGGTGAGCGCGCGGACGGCGGCGGGGACGGTGGGCGCGAGCGCGGAGGCGTACGCGGCGACGACGGGTACGCCGCCGAGGCGTTCGCCGAGCATCTCCGCCATGCGGCGGGTGTCCTCGGCGGACTCGGGGTCACGCGACCCGGCGGATGCGAGGACGACGCCGGTGCTGCGGCTGCTGCCGTCCGCGTCGCGCCAGCCGGCCTCGGTGAGCCGCGAGCACAGGGCCTCGACCAGCAGGGGGTGCGGTCCGAGGGGGCGGGCGATGCGGATGTCCGCGCCGCCGCCGGGCGCGGCCGCGGCGGTCTGCGGCAGGTCGTGCTTCACGTGGTAGCCGCGGCTGAGGAGCAGCGGCACGAGCACGGCGGGCGCGCCCCGCAGCCCGGCGAGGGTGTCGGCGAGCAGCGGCTCGTTCAGCTCGATGTGCCCGAGCCGGACGTCGAGACCGGGCCGGAGCTCACGGACCCGCTCGAGGAGAGCGGAGACGGTACTCAGGGCGCGCGGGTCGCGACTGCCGTGGGCTACGGCGACGAGCGCCGGCCGGCGGTGGGTCGGGTGGGAGTGGGGCGGGCGGTGGTGGGCCTGGGGCATGCGCTGCGGGTTCCGTTCAGTCGGACGTGACTCAGCTGGGTGCCGAGCTGAGCGGTGATGCGCGTCAGCAGCTGAGCGGTGGTGTCGAACTGCGCGGCGCTGTCGTGGGGCATCGCGGGCTGGAGGGGCAGGGACTCACGAAGGTGTTCCGGCTCCGTCATGGACCGATGGTGGCGGGCGGAGGTTGCCGGTGTGTTGCGCGGGGGTGACGGGTGTTTTCGCCGGGCTCACGGTTGGGGGTACGGGCGGTGCGCGGGGGCGCCCGGGAGGTGGGGCGGGTGGCCGCTGCGCGGCGGCGCCCGGGAGGTGGGCGGGTGGCCGCTGCGCGGGGCCGTTCCCCCCACCCCGCCCCTTCCCGGAACTGGGGCTCCGCCCCAGACCCCGTGGCCCTGTGCCCGGCGGGCACGGGCACCCTGGCGCGCTTCGCGCGGTGCCCCTACGGCTTGGCGGCCGCGGCCCGCGTCGCGGGCGTCGGCCCGGCTGCCCCGCAGGCGCGTCAATGGGGCTGCTGTGCCCCGAGGTGGACGGACTCCGGACCCCTTTTGTCGCCCTTCGCGCAGTGTCCACAAGTTCCCTGCGGCCCGGCGGCCGCGCATGTGCCCCGGCCCGCGTCGCGGGCATCGGCGCACCGGCGGGTACGTCCAGCCGCGCCGGCGCTTGAGGCGCGGGGTTCGGGGCGGAGCCCCGACAGGGGCGCGGCGCGCGGCTTCCGGGCCGAGCGGCAGGGGCGCGGCGCGCACCGGGGGCCGGGCGAAGCCCGGAAGGCGGTGGGGCGCGCACCAAAGGGCCGGGCGAAGCCCGGCAGGGTGCGACTCAGGCGTTGGGCGTGGTGAGCAGCCAGACCCTCAGCGGGCCCGCCGGCTCGCAGCCCGACCGCACTGCCGCCTCCAGGTCGTCTCCGTGTTCGTAGCCGACCAGCGGGACGTCCGGGCAGCGCGAGGCCACCGCCGACAGGCAGCCCGCCCAGGCCGCGTCCAGGTCGTCGTCCCGGGTGAACAGGTTGGAGATCCCCGCCGCTCCCGGGCTCGTGCTCAGCACCGCCCCCGCGCTCACCCGGCCGTCCGCGTCGCGTGCCGCCAGGACGGTCGTCGCCGGGTCGGACAGCAGCTCCGTGCGGAACACGCCGTGGAGGCCCTGGCCGCCGTCCCACGCCGTGGCCCACTCGGCGAGTTCCGCGGCCGTCGCCACCGGGGACCACCGCGTGTCCTGCGGCGCCGCAGGCGGGGGCAGGTCCGCCGGGCGGTACAGCCACTGCGCCTCGAAGAGCACCTCGAACCCCGCCGCCGTCAGGTCCAGGCGCGCGAAGCTGTCCTTGACGGAGGCGCCCGCGGCCGAGGTGTCGATGCCGGCGAGGACGTCGGCGGCGGACGCGTCGGGCGCCAGCGTCACCGCGTCCGGATACAGCGGCGGCGTCCGGCGGGGGTTCGTCCAGGCGCGCGGAGCGAAGGCGCCCGGCCGGCCGTGTGCGCGGCACATGGCCTCGCACCACGCGGCGTTGTTGCGGGCCGCTCGCAGCGCCCAGTCGTTCGTCACGGCAGTGATCATGCCAACAGGAAGGTCACGGCAACGAACCGATTTCCCGGGCACCGCGTCTGAGGTCCCGTGAGGGGTTTCGGGAAGATCTCGCGCCGCGGACAGCGGCGAACCGTCCAGGCCGTCATGCTCGGCTGCGTGCTCGCGCTCGCGCCCGCGACGTGGATGCACGCCGTCGCCGACAGCCGCGTCCGCGCCGTCGCGGACGTGCCCGCGCAGGACGTCGCCGTCGTCTTCGGGGCCGGACTGTGGAACGGCCGGCCCACTCCGTACCTCGCGCATCGCCTCGACGCCGCCGCCGAGCTCTACCGGGCGGGCAAGGTCAAGGTCGTCCTGGTCACCGGCGACAACAGCCGTGTCGAGTACGACGAGCCCGACGCGATGCGCACGTATCTGACGGAGCGCGGCGTGCCGGACGGGCGGATCGTCAGCGACTACGCCGGTTTCGACACCTGGGACTCCTGCGTCCGGGCGAAGGAGATCTTCGGCGTGGAGCGCGCGGTGCTGGTGACGCAGGGCTTCCACATCCGCCGGGCCGTCGCCCTGTGCCGTTCCGCCGGGGTCGAGTCGTACGGGGTCGGCGTCGCCGAGCCGCACGACGCGACCTGGTACTACGGCGGGGTCCGGGAGGTGTTCGCGGCGGGCAAGGGGTCGCTCGACGCCCTGCTGCGGCCCGACCCGAGGTTCCTCGGCGCGAAGGAGCCGGGCGTACGGGACGCCCTCGAGTCGGCCCACCACGGTCAGGAGCGCCCTCGCGGGAACTAGCGCCCTCTCGGGAGAGGGCGTGATCTTGCGGCTCCGGCACCGCCCACTGAGCCGGAGCTCCTAGGCCCGGCGGCCCAGCATCGCCAGCAGCCGGGACTGGGCGCTGTCACCCGGCGGCGGCTCGATCGGCGGCGCGAACAGACCCGATTCGGCCAGCTGGTCCGCGTACGGAGTGACCTCCTCCAGCGCGAAGGCCACGAGCGCGTCGGGCAGCCGCTCGGGGGCGCCGATCGCCCGGGACAGGTCCCAGGCGTGCACCACCGCGTCCGCGGTCATCTGCGCGCAGTAGGCGACGGCCGGTGTCTCGCCGTACGAGAGCTGCACGGTCCGCTCCAGCGCGCCGTCCGCGGCGAACGCCTTGCGGGCCGCGCGCGCGGCCGCATCCCACGCGGCGCGCGGGCGCGCGCCGAGCACGTCGCCGTCGTGGGCGTCGCCCACGTCCGCGACGGCCGCCCCGCCCGTGACCAGGTCGGGAACCCACAGCTGCTCGGCCGTGAGGTGGTTGACCAGGTCGCGTACGGTCCACTCGGTGCACGGCGTCGGATCGTCCCACTGGTCCGTGCGCACCGCGTGCACCCGGTCGGTGAAGAGGGCGAGCGCCTCGGAGTGCCGGGCGAGGAGGTCTGCCGCGTCGTCGTTCGTCATGCGGCTCACTCTCGCGCGCCGGGCACGCGGATGCGAGCGTGCCACGACGCCGCGTGTCAGCGCCCCGCCCGTGGCGCGTCGGCGCCCCCGGCCTCACCGGTGACGGCGGCGCGCGCGGAGGGCGGCGTACCCCGCTTGTAATGCGCCGCGCCCGCCGACGTAACACGGATGTTCCACGCTGGGCGTCATGCGCGACGAGACCATCCCGACCCACTGTCCCTACTGCGCCCTGCAGTGCGGCATGAACCTGCGCGGCGGCAAGGCGGCCGATGCGGTCGTCGAGGTGGTGGAACGCCCCGATTTCCCCGTGAACCGGGGGGCGCTGTGCGGCAAGGGCCGCACCTCCCCCGCCCTGCTCTCCTCCCGGGTGCGCCTGACCGAGCCGCTCATCCGATCCCATGCCACAGGCCGGCTCGAGCCGGCGTCCTGGGAGGAGGCCCTGCGTACGATCGCCGACGGACTGCGCCGCACGAGGGACACGCACGGCGCGGACGCGGTGGGCGTCTTCGGCGGCGGTGGGCTCACCAATGAGAAGGCGTACACGCTGGGTAAGTTCGCCCGGGTCGTGCTCGGCACCTCGCAGATCGACTACAACGGCCGTTTCTGCATGTCGTCGGCCGCCGCCGCGCACAACAAGGCGTTCGGCCTGGACCGCGGCCTGCCGTTCCCGCTGGAGGACATCCCGCGGACCGGGTGCGTGATCCTCGTCGGCTCCAACCTCGCCGAGACCATGCCGCCCGCGCTGCGGTACCTGACGGAGCTGAAGGAGAACGGCGGCACGCTGATCGTCGTCGACCCGCGGCGCACCCGGACCGCCGAGCAGGCCGACCTCCATCTGGCGCCCCGCCCCGGCACCGACCTGGCGCTCGCCCTGGGGCTGCTGCACCTGGTCGTCGCCGAGGGGCGGACGGACGAGCAGTTCATCGAGGAGCGGACGAGCGGCTGGGCGGACGCCCGCGCCGCGGCGATGGCGCACTGGCCGGAGCTGGTCGAGCGGCTCACCGGCGTCGGCGTGCCCCAGCTGCGCGAGGCGGTACGGATGTTCTGCGACGCGCCCACGGGCATGGTGCTCACCGCGCGCGGACCCGAGCAGCAGTCCAAGGGCACGGACACGGTCAGCGCCTGGATCAACCTGTGCCTGGCCACCGGCCGGGCCGGCCGCCCGCTGTCCGGCTACGGCTGCCTGACGGGTCAGGGCAACGGGCAGGGCGGCCGCGAGCACGGCCAGAAGGCCGACCAGCTGCCGGGCTACCGCAAGCTGGACGACCCGGCCGCGCGGGCCCATGTCGCCGAGGTGTGGGGCGTGGCGCCCGAGACGCTGCCCGGCCCGGGGCGCAGCGCCTACGAGCTGCTGGACGCGCTCGGCACGGACGTGAAGTCGCTGCTGCTGATGGGCTCGAACCCGGTGGTGTCGGCGCCGCGCGCCGCGCACATCGAGGAACGGCTGAAGT
This sequence comes from Streptomyces sp. NPDC002867, assembly GCF_053591895.1. Taxonomy (NCBI): domain Bacteria; kingdom Bacillati; phylum Actinomycetota; class Actinomycetes; order Kitasatosporales; family Streptomycetaceae; genus Streptomyces; species Streptomyces sp. NPDC002867. The sequence continues at coordinate 27,610 of NZ_JBSFUR010000033.1, forward strand.
CGCTGGACTTCCTGGCCGTGGCGGACGTGGTGCTGTCGGAGACCGCCGCGCTCGCGGACGTGGTGCTGCCGGTGACGCAGTGGGCGGAGGAGACCGGCACGATGACGAACCTGGAGGGCAGGGTGCTGCTGCGGCGCCGCGCGGTCGACGCGCCGCCCGGCGTGCGCAGCGATCTTCAGGTGCTCGGCGCCCTCGCGGGGCTGCTGGGTCACGAGAAGGGCTTCTCGTCCGACCCGGAGGATGTCTTCGACGAGCTGCGCCGGGCGTCGGCGGGCGGGCCCGCGGACTACTCGGGGATCAGCTACCGCCGGATCGCCGAGGAGGACGGGGTGTTCTGGCCATGCCCCGCACCCGCGTCGCAGGAAGGGACTGAGGTCCATCCGGGGACGCCGCGGCTGTTCCTCGACCGGTTCGCCACGGACGACGGGCGGGCGCGGTTCGTGCCCGTGGCGCACCGGCCCGCCGCCGAGGAGCCGGACGCCGAGTACCCGGTGCTGCTGACCACCGGTCGGGTCGTCGCCCAGTACCAGTCGGGAGCGCAGACGCGCCGCGTCGACGAGCTGAACACGGCGGCACCGGGCCCGTTCGTGGAACTGCATCCGCAGCTGGCCGAGCGCATCGGCGCCGCGGACGGCGACCCGGTGGCGGTGGTCTCGCGGCGCGGGCGTGCGGTGGGGCCGGCCCGGATCACCAACGGGATCAGGCCGGACACGGTGTTCATGCCGTTCCACTGGCCCGGCGAGGGCCGGGTGAACACCGTGACCAACCCGGCGCTCGACCCGACCTCGCGGATGCCGGAGTTCAAGGTGTGCGCGGTCCGCGTGGAACCGGCCGCCTGACCCGCCACCGGGCGCGCGGTCCGCGGACAACCGGCCGACCGGCTCCCGTTCACACCCCCGCCGCTCCCGCACGGCCGCACCAGTCGCCGCCCGCGATGCGCCGCCCGCGTGCCGCGAGGTCGCGGGCCAGGCCGTCGGCGGCGACGTAGACCCAGGCGCACATCGCGGTGCCGTCCGCGAGGATCACCTCGCGGGCCACCCGCTCGTACATGTTGCGCGGGTGGCCGGGGGCGACGAAGTCCTCCAGCTGGTCGAGCGTCCTCAGCAGGCGGGCGTACTCCCCGGGCACGGCGGTCACGCACGCGCCCGCGACGGCGCCGCCCGCCCGCACGTCCTCGACCAGGTACGGGTAGCCCGGCCCGTCGTACAGCAGCGCGCCCGGCAGTGTCGCGGGCTCCTCGGCGGACGTGCGCCCGGCGAGGAACAGGTCGTGGTTGTGCTCGCCGGGCCGCAGGGTGCCGTAGACGAAGAAGGGCAGCTGCTCGGTCACGGCGTCTTCGTCTCCGCCCGTACCCATGCCGTGTACGCGGCGCCCGCGCGCACCACCGGGACGGCGATGATCTCCGGGGTGTCGTAGTCGTGCGCGGCGGTCAGGTGTGCTTCCAGGGCGTCGTAGCAGGCCGGCGTGGTCTTGAAGAGGATCTGCCACTCCTCGGCGCGCTCGATGGCGTTCTGCCAGCGGTACACGGAGGTCACCGGCGCGGAGACCTGCGCGCAGGCGGCGAGTCTTGCCTCCACCGCGCCCTGCGCGAGTTCGTGCGCCTTGTCGGCGCTGTCGGTGGTGGTCAGCACGGCGAGCAGCGGAGGCGCGGCGGGCTGTTGCTCCACGGCGGGGCTCCTTCGGTAGGCGACTGGGGCACGGGGGACGGGGGCGGGGCCCCGTGCCCGCCACGGTACGCACCTCCCGGCCCCTCGCGCCGCCCGCCCGCGCTGCCGGGCCGGTCCTCAGGCCGCGTAGGGGTGCGCGGCCTTGGCGGACCGGAGTGCGGCGCCCCACCAGGCGAGCTGGTCGAGCATCGTCTTGGCGGCGGCGTCGGGGCCGGCGGGGTCGCGGTGGTTGCCCTCGTCGTCGAAGTGGGCGCCGGCGTTGTGGAAGGAGACCGTGTCGCGGACGGTGACGGCGTGGAGCTCGGCGAAGACCTGCCGCAGCTGTTCGACGGCGCGCAGCCCGCCGGACATGCCGCCGTAGGAGACGAAGCCGACCGGCTTGGCCTGCCATTCGCCGAAGTGCCAGTCGATGAGGGACTTGAGGGAGGCGGGGAAGGAGTGGTTGTACTCGGGGGTGAGGACGACGAAGGCGTCGGCGGCGGCCAGCCGGGGCGTGACCTTGGCGAGTTCGGCGGTGACGGCGGGCGACGGCTTGTAGGACAGGGACGTGGGCAGGTCCGTCTCGGCGAGGTCGACGAGGTCGACGGTGAAGTCCTCGCGACGGGCGGCGCGGGAGAGGAACCAGTCGGCGACGACGGGCCCGAAGCGTCCCTCGCGGTTGCTCCCGACGATGACGGCGAGCTTCAGCGGGGCCCGGTCGGCAGGGGTGACGGTCGTGTTCTCATGCGTGGTGAGGTCCATGGGGAAGAGCGTGGTACCTCAAGCTTGGTTGAGGTCAAGCGCCCCTGCGCGTCACCCGTTCGGCACCGTCCGGAGCGCACGGCATCCGAATGCGCCATCACCCGCGATGACCTGCCGCAACGCCTCGCGTCCAGCACGACACGCCGCTCCGGGCCGGTGAATCTGATGTGTCATCAGCAGGCATGCGGCGCGGCCCGGCCCTTTCCTCGAAACAGAGGACCCACGCATTACGCGCTCCCGGAGGACCCCCATGCGCAGGATCGCCCGCCTGATGACCGGCTCCGCGCTGGTCATCGCCTCGACAGGTCTCGGCTCCCCGGCGTCCTTCGCCGGGGACTCCGGCTCCCTGGAGGTCCACCCGTCGGCGGCCGAACCGGGCGGCACGGTCACCGTCAGCACCGAGGCCTGCGGCAAGAACGGGCGCGGCACCGGCGACGCGCGGGATCTGGGAGCGGGCGAGTTCAAGCTGTCGCCGGGCACGCACAAGGAACTGGCGGTGGGCCAGTTCACGGTGCCCGACGACACCCGGCCCGGGACGTACGAGATCGGCGTCCTGTGCAAGGACGGCAAGGAGGCCCACGGCGACGTGACCATCCGTCATGGCGGCCCGAGCGGCCATGTGAGGACCGGTGTCGGCGGCAGCGTCGGACCGGACACCACCCAGATCGCGGCGGGCACGGCGGTCATCGCCGCGGCCGCCGTCGGCGGGACCCTGCTCCTGCGCCGCCGGGCGAGCGGCGCGCAGGACAGCTGACGGGCCGGTTCCACCGGATCCCGCACCGCCCGAGCCCCCGCTCCCGTCCGGCCCCGAGCCGACGGGGGCGGGGTGCGAGCCGTATCCGGCTGCCCACCACCTTCCGGAGGAGAGATGAGCACCAGGGCCAAGGGCCTCGGTGTCGTCCTGGCCGTGTGCGGGGGCCTGTGGCTGGTCCAGAACGGCGCGCGGGACGTGACCCCGCCGATGCCGTCGGCCGCCGAGGCGTTCGCCGCCGGTCCCGACCAGCACACCGACGCGGCCGCCGATCCCCTGCCCGCGTCCACTCCGCTGCGGCTGCGCATCCCCGAGATCGACGTGGACGCCCCGGTGAGGGGTCTCGGTCTGGCGCGGGACGGCAGCCTCCAGCCGCCGCCGGCCGCCGACCGCAATCTCGCCGGCTGGTACGAGGACGGCACCGCGCCGGGCGCGAAGGGCACGGCGATCGTCGCGGGCCATGTGGACAACGCCGAGGGCCCGTCCGTCTTCTACGAACTCGGCGCGCTCAAGAAGGGCAACCGGATCGAGATCACGCGCAAGGACGGCCGGACCGCGGTGTTCACCCTCGACGCGATCGAGGTCTACGAGGCGCACGCGTTCCCCGACGAGAAGGTCTACGGCCCCAGCGACCGCGCCGAACTGCGGGTGATCACCTGTGGCGGCGGCTTCTCGGAGAAGACGGGCTACCAGGGCAACGTGGTGGCGTACGGGCACCTGATCGGGGTGCGACAGGGCGAGGCGGGGCGCGGCAGAAAAAGCTAGCCGTGGACATAGTAGCCATGTACGGTATTGCTCCCGGACGCACCCGGTGCGCCCGCCGTCGAACCTTCGTCAACCCTTCGTCGAGCCCTCCAGGAGCAGCCATGTCCACCGCGCCCCTGCTGAACAGCCAGATACTCGGCCAGGCCCACTACGCCGCCCGCGCCCTACTGGAGCGCGAGCTGGCCCGCACCGGCAACACCTTCTTCCACTCCATCGCGCTGAACGCCCTGGCCGCACAGGGCGGCACGGCCGCGCGCCAGGCGATCGTGGAGCGGATGGCCTTCACCGCGAAGATCGGCGAGAGCGAGGCGCTGAAGGCCCTGGCGGAGCTGGCCGGATCCGGCCTGGTCGAGACGTCCGCCTCGGCGGAGGACCGCATACAGCTCACCGAGGACGGCCGGGCCCTGCAGTCCCGGCTCGCCGCGTTCGCGGCCGAGGTCGCGCCCCGCGTCTACGGCACCGTCCCCGAGGAGGACCTGGCCGTCGCCGCCCGCGTCCTGCTGCAGATCACCGAGCGTGCGAACGCCGTCTTCGCGGAGACCGCCGACCGCTCCTGAGGAGGGCCCGTCCTACGCGCTCCACTGGTCGAAGCCGAGCTTGGCGACCAGGGAGAAGACGACGACGAGCAGGACACCACGCACGAACTCGCTGCCCCTCCTCAGGGCCATGCGGGCGCCGATCATGCCGCCGGCCAGGTTGAAGACGGCCATCACCGCGGCCAGCTGCCACAGCACGGTGCCCTGGTACGCGAACATCGCCAGCGCGCCCGCGTTGGTGCAGACGTTGACGATCTTGGCGGTCGCGGAGGCGGTCACCAGGTCCAGGTGGAGCACGGCGGTCAGCGCCAGGACCAGGAAGGTGCCGGTGCCCGGCCCGAACAGGCCGTCGTAGAAGCCGATGCCGCCGCCGACGAGGACGATCGCCGCGACGGTGCGGGCCCGGCTCACGCGACGCCGCGCCTCGTCGGTCACCGTCCCGAACGTGGGCCGCAGCATCACGAAGGCCGCCACCCCGAGCAGCACGACCATGATCACGGGGCGCAGGACGTCGCTGCTGATCCCGGCCGCGAAGAAGGCGCCGCCCATGGAGCCCGCGACGGCCGCGAGCCCGATCCGCACGGCGGTTCTCACCTGGACGGGCGCCTTGCGTACATAGGTGACGGCCGCACCCGTGGTGCCGACGATGGCGACGGCCTTGTTGGTGCCGAGGACGTTGGCGGCCGAGACGTTCGGCAGTCCGAGCAGCAGGGCGGGCAGGAGGAGCAGTCCCCCGCCGCCCACCACCGCGTCGATCCAGCCGGCCGCGGCGGCGGCGAGACACAGGACGACCAGCGTGGTCAGTGATATGTCGGGCACGGTGGCGACCCTACGGACGGGGTGCGTGCAGCGTCCAACGAACTTCTGTTTCTTGAGCGTCCCCTGAGCTTTCCGTGACCAGTGCGCAGCCACCTGTGAGCGGCGGCCCCTCACACCCGCCCGGCGCCCCCGCTGAGGGCAGCGTTCCTCACGGGAAACAGAAGGGAACCTGCCGGGTAACACCGACGACGCACGCTGCTTGCATGACTTCGGACATCGTGGTGATCGGCGGCGGGACGGCAGGCGCGCGGCTCGCGCGGCAGCTGGGCGCGGGCGCCCGCGTCACCGTCATCGGCGAGGAGCAGCACGCCCCGTACAACAGGGTGCTGCTCGCCGAGGTGCTCGCCGGGCGGTACGGGCCCGAGGTGATCGCCCTGCCCGAGGTGCCTGTGCGGCGCGGCGTGCGGGCGACGTCCATCGACCGCGAACGCCGGCTCGTGCACTGCGCGGACGGCACGGAGGTCGGCTACGACCGGCTGGTCCTCGCGACCGGTTCCAACCCGGTGCTGCCGCCGCTGCGCGGCATCGGCCCCGGCCTCCCCGAGGGCGTGCACCCCTTCCGGACCATGGACGACTGCGAGGCCCTGTCCCGGGCCGTCCGTCCCGGCACCCGGGCGGTCGTCGTCGGCGGCGGGCTGCTCGGCGTCTCCGCGGCCCGGGCGCTCGCCGAGCGCGGCGCCAAGGTGGTGCTGGCCCAGCAGGGCGAGCACCTCATGGAACGCCAGCTCGACGTCTCCGCGTCGACGCTGCTGCGCAGCCACCTGGAGGCCATGGGCGTCGAGGTGCACACGGAGTGCCGGGTGCGCGGACTGCGCACCGACTCCGACGAGGCGGTCAGCGCCGTGGTGCTCGCCGACGGCTTCGCGCTCGACGCCGAGCTCGTGGTGCTGGCCTGCGGGGTACGCCCCCGGGTCGGGCTCGCGGCGGACGCGGGGCTCACGGTGCGCCGCGGCATCGTCGTCGACGACGAGCTGCGCACCTCCGACCCGTACATCCACGCCATCGGCGACTGCGCCGAGCACAACGGCGTGGTCCACGGACTCGCGGGCCCGGCCCTCGAACAGGCCGACGTCCTCGCGTCCGTGCTCAGGTCCGGCGCCACCGCCCGCTACACCGGCACCCGTGCCCTGACCCGGCTCACGCTCGCCTCGGCGACGAGCCCGCTCGACCTCGCCGCCTTCGGCGACCCGACCCCCCGTCCCGGCGACGACGTCGTCCAGCTCGCCGACGCCACCCGCGGCGCGTACCGCAAGGTCGTCGTCCGCGGGGACCGACTCGTCGGCGGAGTGCTGCTCGGGGATCTCGCCTCGGTCGGCGCACTCGCCCGGGCCTGGGAGGGCGACGAGGCCCTTCCCGACTCCGTGCCCCTGCTCCACCTGCTCACCAATGATGGAGGCCTCTGAACATGGCTGCGATGTCCACCCCCGCGATCACCCCCACCATCGTGGTCGTCGGCCACGGCATGGTCGGCCAGCGATTCCTGGAGGCCCTCGCCGACCGTGGCGTCACCGACCGGGCGCGGGTCGTCGTGCTGTGCGAGGAACCCCGCCCCGCCTACGACCGGGTCCGCCTCACCTCGTACTTCTCCGGGAACACGCCCGAGGACCTGTCCATGGTCGAGGACGGCTTCATGGAGAAGCACGGCATCGAACTGCACCTGGGCGACCCGGCCGAGTCGGTCGACACCGCCGCCCGCACGGTCACCGCGCGCTCCGGCCTGACCCTCTCGTACGACACGCTCGTGCTGGCGACCGGCTCGTACCCGTTCGTCCCGCCGGTGCCCGGCAAGGACACCGAGGGCTGTTTCGTCTACCGCACCATCGAGGACCTGCTCGCGATCGAGGAGTACGCGAAGACGGCCCGCGTCGGAGCGGTCGTCGGCGGCGGTCTGCTCGGTCTGGAGGCCGCGGGCGCGCTCAAGGGGCTGGGCCTGGAGACCCACATCGTGGAGTTCGCGCCGCGCCTGATGCCGGTGCAGGTCGACGAGGGCGGCGGCGCCGCGCTGCTGCGCACCATCGAGAACATGGGCCTCACCGTCCACACCGGCGTCGGCACCCAGGAGGTCACCGCCGGCGAGAACGGCGCCGTGAACGGCATGGCCCTGTCGGACGGTTCGGTCCTCCCCACCGACCTCGTGGTCTTCTCCGCGGGCGTACGGCCCCGGGACCAGCTCGCCCGCGACGCGGGTCTCGCCGTCGGCGAGCGCGGCGGCATCGTCGTCGACGAGCAGTGCCGCACCTCCGACCCGGCCGTGTTCGCCATCGGCGAGTGCGCGCTCGCCTCGGACGGGCGGGTCTACGGCCTGGTCGCGCCCGGCTACGAGATGGCCGAGACCGCGGCGGCCGCGCTGGAGGGCGAGGTGTCCTCGTTCACCGGCGCCGACACCTCCACCAAGCTGAAGCTGCTCGGCGTCGACGTCGCCTCCTTCGGCGACGCGCACGGCGCGGCCGACGGCTGCCTCGACGTCGTCTACTCGGACTCCCGCGCCGGTGTCTACAAGAAGCTCGTCATCGACCCCGAGGGCACGCTGCTCGGCGGCATCCTCGTGGGCGACGCGGAGGCGTACGGCACGCTGCGCGCGTTCACCGGCTCCGTGCCGCCCGTCTCCCCCGAGCAGCTGGTGCTGCCCGCGGGTTCCGGTGCGCCGGTCGCACTCGGCCCGGCCGCCCTGCCCGACGACGCGGTCGTCTGCTCCTGCCACAACGTCACCAAGGGCACGATCCGCGGCGCCGTCACCGAGCACTCCTGCACCACCGTCCCCGAGGTCAAGAAGTGCACCAAGGCGGGCACCGGCTGCGGCAGTTGCGTCAAGGTGCTGGGCCAGCTGGTCAACGCCGAGCTGGAGGCCGCGGGCGTCGAGGTCGACAAGGGCCTGTGCGGCTGCTTCGCCCAGACCCGCCAGGAGCTGTACGAGATCGTGCGCGTCCTGCGCATCACCTCGTACCAGGAGCTGCTGGACGGGCACGGCCGGGAGGCGGCGCGCGGCACCAACGGCTGCGAGGTCTGCAAGCCGGCCGTCGGCTCCATCATCGCCTCGCTGGCGCCCACGATCGGCGCCTCCGGATACGTGCTGGAGGGCGAGCAGGCGGCGCTCCAGGACACCAACGACCACTTCCTCGCCAACCTGCAGAAGAACGGCTCGTACTCGATCGTGCCGCGCATCCCGGGCGGTGAGATCACCCCCGAGAAGCTGATCGTCATCGGCGAGGTGGCCCGCGACTTCGGCCTCTACACGAAGATCACCGGCGGCCAGCGCATCGACCTGTTCGGCGCGCGGGTCGACCAGCTGCCGCAGATCTGGGGGCGGCTGGTGGACGCGGGCTTCGAGTCCGGGCACGCGTACGGCAAGGCGCTGCGGACCGTGAAGTCCTGTGTGGGACAGACGTGGTGCCGCTACGGCGTGCAGGACTCGGTCCGCATGGCGATCGACCTCGAGCTGCGCTACCGCGGCCTGCGCTCCCCGCACAAGCTGAAGTCGGCGGTCTCCGGCTGCCAGCGCGAGTGCGCGGAGGCCCAGTCGAAGGACTTCGGCGTGATCGCCACGGCCAACGGCTGGAACCTGTACGTCGGCGGCAACGGCGGCGCGACCCCGCGCCACGCCGACCTGCTGGCGCAGGACCTGTCCGACGCCGAACTGGTCCGGCTCATCGACCGGTTCCTGATGTTCTACATCCGCACCGCCGACCGGCTGGAGCGCACCTCGACCTGGCTGGAGCGGATCGAGGGCGGCCTCGACCATGTGCGCGACGTCGTCGTGCACGACTCGCTGGGCATCTGCGCCGAGCTGGAGTCCCTGATGGCCGACCACGTCGCCGGCTACCGCGACGAGTGGGCCGAGACGCTGAACGACCCGGAGCGGCTGCTGCGGTTCGTGTCGTTCGTCAACGCGCCCGACGTGCCGGACCCGACGGTGAAGTTCGTGCCCGAGCGCGATCAGGTCAAGCCCGACCTGCCGCTGCTGTCCATCCGTCCCCTGGACGAAGCCCTGGAAGGTACTGCCGCCCGATGACCATCGCCCCTGAGAAGACGCAGCTGTCGACGGACACGCAGATCCAGCTCCGGATCGGCGACGAGTGGCTGGCCGTGTGCCCGCTGTCCCGGCTCACGCCGGGCCGCGGGGTCGCCGCCCTGCTGCCGGACGGCCGCCAGGCCGGGCTGTTCCTGGACCGTGACGGCGTGCCGTACGCGATCGACAACCGCGACCCGTTCACCGGCGCGCAGGTGCTGGCGCGCGGCCTGATCGGCACGGCGGCGGGCCGGCCGTTCGTCGCCTCCCCGCTGCTCAAGCAGCGGTTCGACCTGGAGTCCGGGCGCTGCCTGGACGACGAGACGGTCTCGGTGACCGCCTACGAGGTCCGCCTCCACTGACGGCGGGCACACCCGGCTCCGCTCACGCGTCGTCTGTCACTGCCCTGACTCTTCGCGACGCGTGAGCGGCACCATCCCCTCCTGCCGGGCCCCGGCGGCCCGGCAGGCGCCCCTGGGTGACGGCGAGCACCGCGCCGGCGAGCAGCACCACGGCGCCGGCCGCCTGGACGGCGCCGAAGGACTCGCCCAGGAAGACCACGGCCGCCGAGCTGCCGAGGACGGGCACGAGGAACATCATCACGGAGGCCGAGGCGGGGCCGACCGCGCCGACTCCGCGGTAGTAGAGGAGATTGGCGAGGGCCGTCGGCCCGACGGCGAGGAACACCACGTTCAGCCATATCCCGGCGGGCACTTCGCCCCAGCTCACGTCGCCCAGCTCGGGAGCCGAGAACAGGCCGAGGGCCACGGCTCCGGTGCAGGTCGCGTACGTCGTGGCCCGCAGCGGTTCGATGCCGGCCAGCACGCGCGGTCCCGCGAGCGTGAACGAGGTCCAGCAGACGGCGCTGAGCAGGAACAGCAGATCCCCGGTCAGCCGCGTCGCGCCCCCGCCGCCGGTGCCCGCCCCGACGAAGAAGACCACCGCGCCCACCACGCCCAGGCCGAGCCCCGCGATACGCGCGGGCGACGCCGACTCCCTGCGGGTGAGCAGGAGGAACGCGGTCGTCAGGACCGGGCTCATGACCGGGACGATCACGCCGGCGTCCATCGAGGGCGCCAGCGAGAGCCCCCAGAAGAAGCTCAGGTTGTACGCGAAGACGCCGAGCAGCCCGGCGAGCGCCGCCCTCCCCCGGTCCCGCGGGGCGACCCGTGCGCCGCGCCGGCCGAAGAGGCGCACGGCGACCAGCAGGGCGAGCGCGCCGCCGCCGAAGCGGAGGAACGCCGCGACACCGTGGGGCAGTTGCTCCACGACCACCTTGGAACTGCTGAAGGCGCTCCCCCACAGCACCATCGTCACCGTCAGCAGCAGATACGGGTTGTCCTTGCCCTTGACCGGGTGCGCCGTCTTCGCCGAGTTCATGGGCCCAGCGTCGCCCGTCCCGCCCTCCCCTGTCTTGTACATTCGTGCGGGCACAATGAGGCGGTGGACACAGCTCACGGCTCACCGGGCGCGCACGGCGACGGATGGGCACGCTACTGGCGCGACGCGCACCGTCCGCTGGAGGCCATGCACGCCCACTTCTTCGACCACGTCTACCACCCGCACAGCCATGACGCGTACTCGTTCGGGATAACCGAGGCGGGCGCCCAGCGCTTCCGCTGCCGGGGCGGCGCGCACACCAGCGGCGCGGGCATGGTGATGGCGTTCAACCCGGACGATCCGCACGACGGGCGGGCGGCGGCCGACCTCGGGTACCAGTACCGGATCGTGCACATCGGCCCCGATGTCGTGCGCGAGGTGCTGGCGGACATGGCCGGCGGGCGGGCGGTCATGCCGCTGTTCCCGGAGCCGGCGCTGAGCGACCCGGTGCTGCGCGAGGCCCTGCTGCGGCTGCACACCGCGCTCGTCGGCGACGCGGAGCCCCTGGTGCGCGACGAGCGGCTGACGGCGGCGGTCACCGCCATGGTCGCCCGTGGCACGGCACGCCCGCCGCGGGCACGCGTCCCGGTGCGCGACGGCCCGGCCCGGTTCGCGGCGCGCCGGGTACGGGCGCTGCTGGAGGAGGCGTACGGGGAGAGGGTGACGGCCGAGGCGCTCGCCGAGGCGGCGGGCTGCAGCCGGTTCGCCCTGTACCGGGCCTTCCGGGCCGAGTACGGGATGTCACCGGCGGACTGGCAGCGGCTGGTGCGCCTGCGCCGGGCGCGCGGGCTGCTCGCGGCCGGTACGCCGGCGGCGGACGCGGCCGTCGCGGTGGGTTTCACCGACCAGAGCCACTTCCACCGGTGGTTCGTGCGCTGTTTCGGCGTGACACCGGGGCTGTACCAGCGGGCGGGCCGGTCGTGACGCGTCCGTCACGACCGGCCCGCCGCCTCCCCCGCCGGAGTCACTCGCCCTGTGCCATGGCCTTCTTGGCGGCCTCCTCGTCCATCCAGATGACCTCCCACTGGTGGTGGTCGGGGTCCTGGAAGGAACGGCCGTACATGAAGCCGTAGTCCTGCGGGTCGTTGGCCGGCGAGCCGCCGGCGGCGAGGGCCGCGTCCACGAACTCGTCGACCTTCTCCCGGCTCTCGGCGCTCAGCGCGAGGATCACCTCGGTGGAGCCGGCGGCGTCCGCGATCTCCTTCTTGGTGAAGTCCTTGAACCGGGGCCTGGTCAGCAGCATCGCGTAGATGGTGTCGCTGATGACCATGCACGCGGCGTTCTCGTCGGTGAACTGCGGGTTGAAGGAGTAGCCGAGCTTGCTCCAGAAGGCCTTGCTGGTCTCCAGGTCGTTCACGGGCAGGTTCACGAAGATCATCTGAGGCATGGCCGTCTCTCTCTCGTGCGCTCTCGTCGGGTGCTCCGCCGTGCGGTGTGTTCGAAGAGGTAGACGGAGACGGTGGTCCGGACTCATCGCTCGGGCGCGGAAAAGTTTCGGCCATCTCCTGGGGCTCCTGGGACGGCCGGGAACGAACGCGCCGGTACTCCCTGGAGTCGACGCCTCCGAGTCACTGTCCGTTGCCGTGGCGTCAATTCACCCCTCCTAGGTTCTCCGACTGCGCGACCCCGTGGCGCCGGCCGGCGCCGCGGGGCGGTCATCCCACCCTTGGAGTGACAAGTGGAACGTCGTAGTTTCCTGCGTGGCGCGGTCGTCGGCACATCCGCCGCCGCATTCGGCTTCACCCTGTGGCAGGGCGCCGCGTCCGCGGCTCCGGCGCAGCCCGGCGCCGGCCCGTACGGGGCGCTCGGTGCGGCCGACGCGAACGGCATCCAGCTCCCGGCAGGGTTCACCAGCCGGGTGATCGCCCGGTCCGGCCAGAGGGTCGGTTCCACGTCGTACGTCTGGCACAACGCCCCGGACGGCGGCGCCTGTTTCGCGGACGGCAGCGGCTGGATCTACGTCTCCAACTCGGAGATCTCCTCCACCGGCGGTGCGAGCGCCGTGAAGTTCTCCTCGACCGGCGCGATCACCGGCGCGTACCGCATCCTGTCCAACACCAACCGCAACTGCGCGGGCGGCGCGACCCCGTGGAACACCTGGCTCTCCTGCGAGGAGGTCAGCACCGGCTACGTCTACGAGACGGACCCGTGGGGCGTGAACGCCGCCGTACGCCGCTCCGCGATGGGCCGCTTCAACCACGAGGCCGCCGCGGCCGACCCCGTGCGCAGAGTGATCTACCTCACCGAGGACGCGTCCGACGGCTGCCTCTACCGGTTCGTCCCCACCACCTGGGGCAATCTGTCCTCCGGCACCCTGCAGGTGCTGAAGGCCGGAACGGGCACCTCCGGCTCCTTCACCTGGGCGACCGTGCCGGACCCCGACGGCTCCCCGACCCCCACCCGCGACCAGGTGTCCGGCGCCAAGCTGTTCAACGGCGGCGAGGGCTGCCACTACGCCAACGACACCGTGTGGTTCACCACCAAGGGCGACAACCGCCTGTGGCAGCTGAACCTGCTCAACAGCACCTACGAGCTGGCCTACGACGACTCCCTCGTCGTCGGCGGCGGCGCCCCGCTGACCGGTGTCGACAACGTGACGGGGGCCACCTCCGGCGACCTCTTCGTCGCCGAGGACGGCGGCAACATGGAGATCTGCGTGATCACGCCGGACGACATCGTCGCGCCGTTCCTGCGGATCACCGGGCAGTCCGGGTCGGAGATCTGCGGCCCGGCCTTCTCGCCCGACGGGCGCCGGCTGTACTTCTCCAGCCAGCGCGGCACCACGGGCAGCTCCTCGGGCGGCATCACCTACGAGGTGACCGGACCGTTCCGCGCGTAGGGCGCGGCGCGGGGGTGTCCGGCGGATCGGGGCCGGTCACGATCCGCCGGGCACCCCTGAGGGCTCCGCACAGGCGCCGCCGCGCAGCAGGGCGGCGCCCAGCGGGGTGAGCGTGTGCAGGACCGCGTTGCCGTGGCGCAGGGTCACGACGAGTCCGGCTTCGCGGAGGACCGCGGCGTGCTGGCTCGCGGAGGCGAGGGAGACCCCTGCCCTGCGGGCCAGTTCGCTGGTGGTGCAGCCGTTGCGGATGGCCTGGAGCACGGCGGAGCGCGTGTGGCCGACGAGGCGGCCCAGGGAGGGGCCGGCCGACTCGCCGAAGGCCGGCTCGGCCCCGTGCGAGACGGGGTAGACGAGCACCGGCGGCAGCGAGGCGTCGCGCAGCACGACCGGTGTGCCGCGGCAGAAGAACGACGGCTGGAGCAGCAGTCCCCGCCCGTTCAGGCGCAGTTCGCGGTCGACCGGGTAGTCGGCCTCCAGCACGGGGGCACGCCAGCGCAGTACGGGCGGCAGCGAGGCGAGGAGCTCGCCCGCGCCCCCGTCGAGCAGCGCGCGGCCGCGCACGGCGCGGTCCGCCTCGACGCGGGCCTGGATGTGGGGCCAGTACGGCTCGACGGCGGACCGGTAGTAGGCGCGCAGGGCGGCCACGAGACGGGCGACGGCCTCCGCGCGGCCCTCGGCAAGGGCGAGGAGCCGGGCGGGCAGCACGCGCAGCGGCGAGCGGTGGGCGACCGCGAGGGCCAGTTCGGTGTGCAGCCGTGCGGGCGGAGTGGCGCGGAGCGCCTCCAGCCCGGCTTCGAGGCCGTCACGGCCCTCCGCCGGCGTCAGAAAGTCGGGGAAATAACCCCGCGGCGGCACGAGCTGTGCGAGCAGGCGTGTTTCACCTTTCAACCGGGCGCGGGCTTCCGAGCGCCATTCACCGAAGGTGAGTGCGCCTCTGCGGTCGCGCAATCGGTGAAAACTGAGAATGGATTCCCACAACGCGTCGGGCCTGGCGGCCATGCGCACTTTCGCCAGGTCGTCCGCATTGAAATGAATTCGAAGCACCGAACCCCCACTTGTTGCACCTGCAATCGCCCCCATCACTGAGTATGCATGCAATCACAGGTTGTTACCACGGTGTTTCAGCCACAGTTGAAACGCCTCGCGGGAGCACGGGGGCAACCGAAAGGCTGTACGGCGTCGGGCATGAAACCTACTTCACCGATGTGACGCAGCAAGGACCGTGGGGGGCCTTCGCGTCCGGCGGCGGTGGCGGAGGTTGCGGCTCCGTGTCCGGCACGGGTAATGGGGTGCGGTCGGCGGGTGGGGATCCGCCGGCCGCGCTCCGCCGGTTTCTTCGTGCGGAGAATGTCGAGAATTCGATTCCCGTTGGACGTACGAAATTCAAATGAACGAATGGTCAGCAGGGCCGGAACGCGGCGGCACGGACCGCGCTTCTCGGAGGCCGGCAGCCCGACGGACAGCCCTCGGCGGAGGCACGCGGCTCGGCGGTCGGCTCTCGGCGGAGGGCAAGCCGCTCGGCGGTCAGCTCTCGGCGGAGGGCAAGCCGCTCGGCGGTCAGCTCTCGGACAGTCCTCGGCGGACGAAGCGGCCGAACGGACAACGCGGAAGGGGCAGGCGCCTCGCACAGGGCGCCTGCCCCTTCCGCTGGAGTTCCGGGACCGTCACCGGGACGCCGGTGAGGGTCGAGGTTCCGGACTGCGGGTTTTCGTGCCCCGCTCCCGGATGACGGCCCCGGAAGTATGTGTCCGCGCTCGGACGCATGGGGTGCTCGGACGCCATCGGCCGAGCACCGCCCCGCGTCAGCGCGAGTCGCTGCCCGTCGACTGGGCCGCCGCCCGGCCCGCCTCGAGGCGCGCCACCGGGATGCGGAACGGGGAGCAGGAGACGTAGTCCAGGCCCACCTCGTGGAAGAAGTGCACCGACTCCGGGTCACCGCCGTGCTCGCCGCACACGCCGAGCTTCAGGTCCGGGCGCGTGGCCCGGCCCGCCGCCACCGCGCTGCGCACGAGCGAGCCCACACCGTCCTTGTCGATCGTCTCGAAAGGCGACACCCCGAAGATGCCCTTCTCCAGGTACGCCGTGAAGAAGCTCGCCTCCACGTCGTCCCGCGAGAAGCCCCACACCGTCTGGGTGAGGTCGTTCGTGCCGAAGGAGAAGAACTCGGCGGCCTCGGCGATCTGACCGGCGGTCAGCGCGGCGCGCGGCAGCTCGATCATCGTGCCGAGCGCCAGCTTGAGCTCGACGCCCGTCGCCGCCTGCACCTCCGCGATGACCTGCTCGGCCTCGTCGCGGACGATCTCCAGCTCCTGGACCGTGCCCACGAGCGGAATCATGATCTCCGCGCGCGGGTCGCCCTTGGCCTCGATGCGCTCGGCCGCGGCCTCCGCGATCGCCCGCACCTGCATGGTGAACAGGCCGGGGATGACCAGGCCGAGGCGTACACCGCGCAGACCCAGCATCGGGTTCTGCTCGTGCAGCCGGTGCACGGCCTGGAGCAGACGCAGGTCGTTCTCGTGCGGGTCCTTGCGGGCCTCGGCGAGCGCGACGCGCACCGACAGCTCGGTGATGTCGGGCAGGAACTCGTGCAGCGGCGGGTCGAGCAGACGCACCGTCACCGGCAGCCCGTCCATCGCCTCGAACAGCTCGACGAAGTCCTTCTTCTGCAGCGGCAGCAGGGCCCGCAGGGCCTCGGCGCGCTCGTCGTCGGTGTCGGCGAGGATCAGCTTCTCGACCATCTCGCGGCGCTCGCCGAGGAACATGTGCTCCGTGCGGCACAGGCCGATGCCCTGCGCACCGAACCGCCGCGCCCGCAGCGCGTCCTCGGCGTTGTCCGCGTTCGCCCGCACCCGCAGCCGGCGGACCCGGTCCGCGTAGGCCATGATCCGGTGCACGGCGGCGACCAGCTCGTCGGCGTCGTCGGCGCCCGCGTGCATGCGGCCCTCGAAGTACTCGACGACCGGGGACGGCACGACCGGCACCTCACCGAGGTACACCTTGCCGGTGGAGCCGTCGATGGAGACGACGTCGCCCTCCTCGATGACCTGGTCGCCCACGGTCATCCGGCGGCGCTTGGTGTCGACCTCCAGCTCCTCGGCGCCGCAGACACAGGTCTTGCCCATGCCGCGCGCCACGACGGCCGCGTGCGAGGTCTTGCCGCCGCGCGAGGTCAGGATGCCCTCGGCGGCGATCATGCCGTCCAGGTCGTCCGGGTTGGTCTCGCGGCGGATCAGGATGACCTTCTCGCCGGAACGCGACCACTTGACCGCGGTGTAGGAGTCGAAGACGGCCTTGCCGACGGCCGCGCCCGGGGAGGCGGCGATGCCGCGGCCGAGCAGGTCGGTCTTCGCCGTGTCGTCGAAGCGCGGGAACATCAGCTGCGCGAGCTGCGCGCCGTTGACGCGCTGGAGCGCCTCGGCCTCGTCGATCAGGCCCTGGTCCACGAGCTGCGTGGCGATGCGGAACGCGGCTCCGGCGGTGCGCTTGCCGACGCGGGTCTGCAGCATCCACAGCTGGCCGCGCTCGATGGTGAACTCGATGTCGCACAGGTCCTTGTAGTGCGTCTCGAGGGTTTCCATGATCTGCATCAGCTGGTCGTACGACTTCTTGTCGATCGACTCGAGCTCGGCGAGCGGCACGGTGTTGCGGATACCGGCGACGACGTCCTCGCCCTGCGCGTTCTGCAGGTAGTCGCCGTAGACGCCCTGGTGGCCGGAGGCCGGGTCACGGGTGAAGGCGACGCCGGTGCCGGAGTCCGGGCCGAGGTTGCCGAAGACCATGGAGCAGACGTTGACCGCGGTGCCGAGGTCGCCGGGGATGCGCTCCTGACGGCGGTAGAGCTTGGCGCGGTCGGTGTTCCAGGAGTCGAAGACCGCGTGGATGGCGAGGTCCATCTGCTCGCGCGGGTCCTGCGGGAAGTCGCGGCCTGCCTCGGCCTTGACGATCTTCTTGAACTGCTTGACCAGCTTCTTCAGGTCGGCGGCGTCGAGGTCGGTGTCGACGGTGACCTTCTTCGCGGCCTTGGCCTCGTCGAGGGCGTCCTCGAAGAGCTCGCCCTCGACGCCCAGCACGGTCTTGCCGAACATCTGGATGAGGCGGCGGTAGGAGTCCCAGGCGAAGCGCTCGTCGCCGGCCTGCGTGGCGAGGCCCGCCACCGACTCGTCGGAGAGGCCGATGTTGAGGACGGTGTCCATCATGCCGGGCATCGAGAACTTGGCGCCCGAGCGTACGGATACCAGCAGGGGGTTGTCGGCCTGGCCGAGCTTCTTGCCCATGGACTGCTCCAGGGCCTCGAGGTGGGCGGTCACCTCGTCGCGGAGCGCCGGGGGCTCCTCGCCGCTCTCGAGGTAGACCTTGCAGGCCTCGGTGGTGATCGTGAAGCCCGGAGGGACCGGAAGACCGAGGTTGGTCATCTCGGCGAGGTTCGCACCCTTCCCGCCGAGCAGGTCCTTGAGGTCCTTGTTGCCCTCGGTGAAGTCGTAGACGAACTTGTGATCTTTGTTTTCCGACACGGGTCTCGACTCCTCGAGGACTCGATGGCTGCCCTGACGGCGAGGAACATACCCAGATCGAAGGCACCTCGGTACGTCCACTTGCGCGTCATACGGCCTTAACCACTCGTCCGCCAGCAGATCGAAAGTGCCCGCGGGCTCCTGAGGTGCAGCCGCATGACTTCAAGTCCTGAAGTCATCAGAACAAAGAGTGACAACTCTTGCCGTGGCCATCGACAGAGAGCAAGTGAAGGGTCCAGGAGGCGAAGACCAAAAGGATGGCACTGAGTGCCATCCTTTGAAAGGTGCAGTCGTCCGATTGTCGCTCATCTGAGCGCACCCCCTATCAGGGGTGGCGAGGATCACGCCGGGGAACCTGACGGAATTCCATCATCCGGACCGGCCCGGGAGGCGCCGACGAGCGCTCAGCCGCCCGAAGTGTCCAGTTCAGCATCGGCGGTGACCCCGGCGCAGTCATACGGATCCCTCAGCCAGCCGTCCGGCAGCACCACACGGTTGTTGCCCGACGTCCTGCCCCGAGGCCCGTCCGCGCCCACCGGCCAGGACTGGTCCAGATCGAGCTCGCTCAATTGAGCGCCGAGCTCGTCGAGGGACGACGTGACCGCCAGCTTCTTGCGCATCTGCGAACCGACCGAGAAGCCCTTGAGGTACCAGGCCACGTGCTTGCGGAAGTCGATCACCCCGCGCGACTCGTCCCCGATCCACTCGCCCAGCAACGTCGCGTGCCGCAGCATCACGTCCGCGACCTCGCGCAGCGACGGCCGCGCGTAGGCGTTCGTGCGCCCCTCGAAGGCCGCCACCAGGTCGCCGAAGAGCCACGGCCGCCCGAGGCAGCCGCGGCCCACGACCACCCCGTCGCAGCCGGTCTCGCGCACCATCCGCAGCGCGTCGTCCGCCGACCAGATGTCGCCGTTGCCGAGCACCGGGATCTCCGGGACGTGCTCCTTGAGACGCGCGATCGCGTCCCAGTCGGCCGTGCCGCCGTAGTGCTGCGCCGCCGTGCGCCCGTGCAGGGCGATCGCCGTGACGCCCTCGTCGACCGCGATACGGCCCGCGTCGAGATATGTGATGTGGTCGTCGTCGATGCCCTTGCGCATCTTCATCGTGACCGGCAGGTCACCCGCGTTGGTCACGGCCTCCTGGAGGATCGCCCGCAGCAGCGGCCGCTTGTACGGCAGGGCCGAGCCGCCGCCCTTGCGGGTCACCTTGGGGACCGGGCAGCCGAAGTTCAGGTCGATGTGGTCGGCCAGGTCCTCGTCCACGATCATGCGCACGGCCTTGCCGACGGTGACCGGGTCCACTCCGTACAGCTGGATCGAGCGCGGAGTCTCGGTCGCGTCGAAGTGGATGAGCTGCATCGTCTTCTCGTTGCGCTCGACCAGCGCCCGCGTCGTGATCATCTCGCTCACGAACAGGCCCTTCCCCCCGCTGAACTCGCGGCAGAGGGTGCGGAAGGGGGCGTTGGTGATTCCGGCCATGGGAGCGAGCACCACCGGCGGCTGCACGGTGTGCGGCCCGATCCGGAGCGTGGCGACAGCAGGGGCGAGCGTGGTCATGGGCCCCATTGTCGCTCACCGGAACGGCCCTCAGTCAGCCGTACTATGCGCCCATGGACGAGATCGGCCGCCGGCACCGGATCCTGATCCTGGCGATCTGCTGCACCAGCCTGCTGATCGTCAGCCTCGACAACACCGTCCTGAACGTCGCCCTCCCCTCTCTGCGCGACGAGCTGGGCGCCTCCGTCGCGGGGATGCAGTGGACGATCGACGCCTACACCCTCGTCCTCGCCTCGCTGCTGATGCTCGCCGGCTCCACCGCCGACCGCATCGGCCGCCGCCGGGTCTTCCAGGCGGGGCTCGTGCTGTTCGCCCTCGGGTCCCTGCTCTGCTCGCTGGCGCCCAGCCTCGACCTGCTCGTCGCGTTCCGCATGGTGCAGGCCGTCGGCGGCTCGATGCTCAACCCCGTGGCCATGTCGATCATCACCAACACCTTCACCGACCCGCGCGAACGTGCCCGCGCCATCGGCCTCTGGGGCGGCGTCGTCGGCATCTCCATGGCTGCGGGACCGCTGGTCGGCGGCGTGCTCGTCGACTCCGTGGGCTGGCGGTCCATCTTCTGGGTCAACCTGCCCGTCGGCCTCGCCGCCCTCCTGCTCACCTGGCGTTATGTCCCGGAGTCCCGGGCCCCCCGGCCCCGCCGCGCCGACCCCGTCGGCCAGATCCTCGTGATCGTGCTGCTCGGCTCGCTCACGTACGCGATCATCGAGACCGATCCGGCCTTCGCCGTGCTCTCGGCCGCGGCCCTGGCCGGCCTCCTCCTCTACGAGCCCAGGCGCCGCGATCCCCTCATCGACCTGCGCTTCTTCCGCAGCACGCCGTTCAGCGGGGCCACCGTCATCGCGGTGTGCGCGTTCGCGGCGCTCGCCGGCTTCCTCTTCGTCAACACCCTCTATCTGCAGGACGTGCGCGGCTACTCCGCCCTGCACACCGGCCTCTACATGCTGCCGATGGCGGGCCTCACCCTGGTGTCCGCGCCCCTGTCGGGCAGGCTCGTCGGCAGCCGGGGCACCCGCCTGCCGCTGCTGATCGCGGGCACGACCATGGCCGCGAGCGGAATCCTGTTCGCCGCGTTCGAGGCCGAGACCTCACAGGTGCTGCTGTTCACCGCCTTCGTGCTGTTCGGCCTCGGCTTCGGCATGGTCAACACGCCGATCACCGACACCGCCGTCGCCGGCATGCCCCGCACCCAGGCCGGAGTCGCCGCCGCCGTCGCCTCCACCAGCCGCCAGATCGGCCAGACGCTCGGCGTCGCCGTCATCGGGGCCGTACTCGCTGCCGGAGTCCCCGCCACCGCGCCCAGCGAGGGCTTCGTCGCCGCGAGCCGGCCCGCCTGGTGGATCATCGCGGGCTGCGGCCTGTGCGTGCTGGTCGTCGGCGCGCTCACCAGCGGCCGTCGCGCGCAGGAGTCCGCTCGCCGCACGGCCCGGCTCCTCGCGCCTCCCACCGAGGACGCCCGCGCCCACCGGTGACCCGCCACGGGTCGCAGAGCAGGCGGCCGTAGGTCACGCCGCCGGCGCAGCCCGGCGTCGTCGTGCCGACGACACTGCTCAGCCTGCGCCTGCCGCGCCCGGTGGCCTGAGACCGGACACGCGAAGGCCCGGACCGCGCAGCTCGCGGTCCGGGCCTCTTCATGCGATCAGGACGCGTCCTCCTGCGGCTGCTCCTGGCCGCCCTGGGCGCGCTCGCGCATCTTGCGCAGCAGCTCCTGCTTCTGGTCGGCGGCCGCCTTGCGGTCCGCGCTGCGCGCGGGTCCGTTTCCGTGCTGGTCGGCGCGGGACAGCTTCTTGCGCTGTCCGCCCACGCCGAGCAGGTTGTTCCGGCTCTTGGCCATGGGGTTCTCCCATCAGGTGAGAAGGGTGAGAAGTGACTCGGATTCCGGGGGGCGGGCAGGCCCCGCCGTCTCACTCGTAGATCTGGAAGAACGAAGACATGGCACGGACGGTAGCGCGCGGCCGGCTCCGGAGCACCCGATTTTCCGCACCACTCTGGAATGACAGATATTGAAATCTGTCATCCGTCATGCCATAGTCGTCAGCACGAGATCCGACGAACCGGGAGCTCCTCATGACCTCCGTCCCGCACGCCCTCCGTCCCCTCGGCACCACCGGCCCGCGCGTCTTCCCTCTGGGCCTCGGCTGCATGGGCATGTCCGCCCTCTACGGCGAGACCGACCGCGCCGAGTCGATCGCGACGATCCACGCCGCCCTCGACGCCGGCGTCACGCTCCTCGACACGGGCGACTTCTACGGCATGGGCCACAACGAGCTGCTGATCAACGAGGCCCTGCGCAGCGCGGGCACGTCCGCGCGCGAACAGGCCCTGATCAGCGTCAAGTTCGGCGCGCTGCGCACCGTCGAGGGCGGCTTCAGCGGCTACGACGGCCGGCCGACCGCGGTCAAGAACTTCGCCGCGTACAGCCTCCAGCGCCTCGGCGCCGACCACATCGACATCTACCGGATCGCCCGCGTGGACCCGGACGTGCCGATCGAGGAGACCGTCGGCGCCATCGCCGAGCTGGTCGAGGCCGGCCATGTCCGCCACATCGGACTGTCGGAGGTCGGGGCGGAGACCATCCGCCGGGCCGCCTCCGTCGCCCCGATCGCCGACCTCCAGATCGAGTACTCCCTGATCTCGCGCGGCATCGAGGAGGAGATCCTGCCCACCCTCCGCGAACTGGGCATCGGCGTCACGGCGTACGGCGTGCTCTCACGCGGGCTGATCAGCGGCCACTTCACCCGTGACCACTCCTTCGCCCCCGGCGACTTCCGCGGGATGAGCCCCCGTTTCCAGGGCGACAACCTCCAGCGGAACCTGGACCTGGTGGAGCAGCTGCGCAAGGTGGCCGACGACAAGGGTGTGAGCGTGGCGCAGACGGCGGTCGCCTGGGTGCTCTCGCGCGGCGAGGACATCGTGCCGCTGATCGGCGCCCGTACCCGTACGCGCCTGGCCGAGGCGCTGGGCGCGCTGGACGTGGAGCTTTCGGCCGACGACCTGGCGGCCGTCGAGCAGGCGGTTCCGGCCGGTGCCGCGGCCGGCGAGCGCTACCCCGCGGCCCAGATGGCCCACCTGGACAGCGAGCGCTGACCCCGCTGCCACGCCGGGTACTGTCACACCATGCCCACCGAGACCCTGACCGCCGAGCGCATCCTCGAAGCCACCGAGGAGGTGCTGCGACGCTACGGCCCGGCCAAGGCCACGGTCGTCGACGTCGCGCGGGCGCTCGGGGTCTCCCACGGCAGCGTCTACCGCCACTTCCGCACGAAGGCGGCGCTGCGCGAGGCGGTGACCGACCGCTGGCTGGCCCGTGCCGAGGTCGCTCTCGCCGCGCTCACCGAGGCGAAGGACCGCACCGCCACGGAGAAGGTCGCCGACTGGCTCTCCGCGCTCTTCGAGGCCAAGCGCCACAAGGCGGGCGACGACCCCGAGCTTTTCGCCACGTACGGCGTGCTGATCGACGAGAACAGCGGCGTGGTGGACCGGCATCTGGAGGCCCTGATCGGCCAGCTGCGGCAGATCGTCGAAGAAGGCGTCCGCGCCGGGGACTTCACCGCCGACGACCCGGCGGCCACCGCCCGCGCGTTGTTCGACGCGACGACCCGCTTCCACGACCCGGCGTACGCGCCGGAGTGGCGGAAGCCCACCGTCGACGCCGAGTTCGACGCCGTGGTGGGCCTCCTGCTGCGCGGCCTGCGCGCCTGACGGCGCCCGCTAGGAGGCCGTCGGGTCGACCGTCGCCTGGTGCTCCCGGACCAGATGCTCCTCCGCCTTCAGCCAGGGAAGAAACTGGGCGCTCTTGCGCCACCCACAGGTGTCGCAGCGCAACTGCCGCTGCACACCGGACCGTTGGACGCGCACGACGTGTTCCCTGCCGTGCCCGTCCCATCTGCTGACCTTGCTGGTGGTCATCGACACCATGGGCCCCAGTGTGCACACAAGCCCCCGGTTCCGTACCCGGAACCGGGGGCTTCGTGACGAACGTCGGACGAACGTCAGCAGCCGAGCAGGCGGCTGCCCAGGTAGCCCTGGATCTGGTCCAGGGACACGCGCTCCTGCTTCATGGTGTCGCGCTCGCGGACCGTGACCGCGTTGTCGTCGAGGGTGTCGAAGTCGACGGTGACGCAGAACGGGGTGCCGATCTCGTCCTGGCGGCGGTAGCGGCGGCCGATGGCGCCGGCGTCGTCGAACTCGATGTTCCAGTTCTGCCGGAGGTCGGCGGCGAGGCCCTTGGCCTTCGGCGACAGCTGCGGGTTGCGGCTCAGCGGGAGCACGGCGACCTTGACGGGCGCGATGCGCGGGTCGAGGCGCATGACCGTGCGCTTCTCCATGACGCCCTTGGCGTTGGGGGCCTCGTCCTCGTTGTAGGCGTCGAGGAGGAAGGCGAGCATGGTGCGGCCGACACCGGCCGCGGGCTCGATGACGTACGGGGTCCAGCGCTCGCCGGCCTCCTGGTCGAAGTACGACAGGTCGGTGCCGGACGCCTTGGAGTGCGCGGAGAGGTCGTAGTCGGTGCGGTTGGCGACACCCTCGAGCTCGCCCCACTCGTTGCCGCCGAACTGGAAGCGGTACTCGATGTCGGCGGTGCGCTTGGAGTAGTGGGAGAGCTTCTCGGCCGGGTGCTCGAACCAGCGCATGTTCTCCTCACGCAGGCCGAGGCCGGTGTACCAGTTCCAGCGCTGCTCCATCCAGTACTCGTGCCACTGCTCGTCCTCGCCCGGTTTGACGAAGAACTCCATCTCCATCTGCTCGAACTCGCGGGTGCGGAAGATGAAGTTGCCCGGCGTGATCTCGTTCCGGAAGGACTTGCCCATCTGCGCGATGCCGAACGGGGGCTTCTTGCGCGAGGTCTGCTGGACCTGGGCGAAGTTGGTGAAGATGCCCTGGGCGGTCTCGGGGCGCAGGTAGGCGATGGAGCCGGAGTCCTGCGTGGGACCGAGGTGGGTGGAGAGCAGGCCGGAGAACTGCTTGGGCTCGGTGAACTGGCCCTTGTTGCCGCAGTTGGGGCAGTTGACCTCGGCGAGGCTCTCCGGGAGGCGGCCGTGCTTCGCCTCGAAGGCCTCCTCCAGGTGGTCGGCGCGGTAGCGCTTGTGGCAGGAGGTGCACTCGGTGAGCGGGTCGGTGAAGGTGGCGACGTGACCGGAGGCCTCCCACACCTCCGTGGCCAGGATCACCGACGAGTCGATACCGACGACGTCCTCGCGGGAGGTGACCATGTAGCGCCACCACTGGCGCTTGATGTTCTCCTTGAGCTCGACACCCAGCGGTCCGTAGTCCCAGGCGGCCTTCTGGCCGCCGTAGATCTCGCTGCACGGGTAGACGAAGCCACGGCGCTTGCTCAGGCTGACGATGGTGTCGATCTTGTCGGCGGCCACGGTGCTCTCTTCATTACGACGACGACGAACGGAGAATGCTTCAGGTTACCGGCGGCCGCACCCCCCGGATCAAATCGGTCCGGTGAATGGCCAGGCCACAAGGTTTATTGACAATCGTTTCCGATTTTGTTGAAAATGACTGTCATGAACGTACGACGCCTCATACCCACCACCGCCGTCGCCGGAGCCGTCGCGCTCGGCCTCGTGGCCGTCTCCGCGTGCTCCTCCTCCGACGCTGCCGAGGGCGGCAGCGACGGCAAGCTGAAGGTCGTGGCGTCTTTCTATCCGATGCAGTATCTCGCCGAGCAGATAGGTGGCGCCAACGTCTCCGTCACCACGCTCACCAAGCCCGGCGTCGAGCCGCACGACCTCGAGCTCAAGCCCCGCCAGACCGCCGAGCTGAACGACTCCGGTCTGATCCTCTACCTCAAGGGCGTCCAGCCCGCCGTCGACGATGCGATCGCCGAGTCCGGGGTGGAGCACAAGGTCGACGCCGCCACGCTGACGACGCTGGAGAACCACGGCACCGGGGCCGGCCACGACCACGGGCACGAGGAGAGCGGCCACGAAGAGGCCGCCCACGAGGACGAGCACGGCCACGATGGCGAGAGCGAGGCCGGCGCCGACCCGCACATCTGGCTGGACCCGGTGAAGTACGCCGAGGTCGCCGAGGGCGTGGGCAAGGCCCTCGGCAAGGCCGACCCGGACCACGCCGCCGACTACACGAAGAACGCCGACGCCCTGGTCTCGAAGCTGAACGGCCTGAACACCGACTTCGAGCAGGGCCTGAAGAACTCGTCCACGAAGACGTTCATCACCACGCACTCCGCCTTCGGCTACCTCGCCGAGCGCTACGGCCTCGACCAGGAGGGCATCGCGGGCGTCGACCCCGAGTCCGAGCCCAGCCCGGCGCGGATCAAGGAACTGCAGACGATCGCGAAGGAGGAGAAGGTCACCACGGTCTTCTTCGAGACCCTCGCGAGCGACAGGACGGCGAAGACGCTCGCGGACGACGCCGGCCTGAGGACGGACGTCCTCGACCCGCTGGAGGGAATCACCGACAGGTCCAAGGGCGATGACTACATGGAGGTCATGCGCTCCAACCTCGCCGCGCTGCAGAAGGCTCTCGGCGCGAAGTGATCCCGCACGACGCGACACCCACCCCGCACGCAACGGAGGCACACGCCATGGAGCCCGTCACGGACCCGGCCGTCGATCCGGTCATATCCGTCAGCGGTGCCCGGGCCACGCTCGGCACGCGCCCCGTGCTGCGCGGCGTGGACCTCACCGTCGGGCGCGGTGAGGTCGTGGCGCTGCTCGGCGCCAACGGCTCCGGCAAGTCGACCGCGGTGCGCTCCGTGATCGGCCAGGTGCCGCTGACAAGCGGCTCCATCGAGCTGTTCGGCACGCCCCTGCGCCGCTTCCGGCAATGGGCGCGGGTCGGCTACGTGCCGCAGCGGACGACGGCCGCGAGCGGCGTGCCGGCGACCGTGCGGGAGGTCGTGTCCGCGGGCCGCCTCTCCCGCACCCGTTTCGGTTTCTCCTCGCGCGCCGACAAGGCGGCCGTGGAGCGGGCCATCGCTCTGGTGGGTCTCGCCGACCGGGCCGGGGACTCGGTGACCGCGCTGTCGGGCGGCCAGCACCAGAGGGTGCTGATCGCGCGGGCGCTGGCCTCCGAGCCCGAACTGCTGATCATGGACGAGCCGATGGCGGGAGTGGACCTGGCGAGCCAGGAGATCCTCGCGTCGACGCTGCGCGACCAGGTCGCGGGCGGCACGTCGGTGCTGCTCGTGCTGCACGAGCTGGGGCCGCTGGAGCCGCTGATCGACCGGGCCGTGGTGCTGCGCGACGGCTGTGTGGTGCACGACGGGCCGCCGCCGACGGCGGTGGGCCAGCACGCCCTGCCGGGCCACGACCACGTACATCCGCACGCGGCCGACGAGCCGCTCCGCACGGGACTGCTGACCTGATCATGGAAATCCTGGAAACCGAGTTCATGCAGCGGGCGCTGCTCGCGGCGCTGCTGGTCGGCATCACCGCCCCGGCGGTCGGCATTCATCTGGTCCAGCGCCGGCAGGCGCTGATGGGCGACGGAATCGGCCATGTCGCGATGACGGGCGTCGGCCTCGGCTTCCTGCTGTCCACCAACCCGGTGTGGATGGCGACGCTGGTGTCGGTGCTCGGCGCGGTGCTGATGGAACTCATCCGCGCCCACGGGCGCACGCGCGGCGACATCGCGCTGGCGATGCTGTTCTACGGCGGCATGGCCGGCGGCGTGATGCTCGTCAACCTCTCCGACACCGGGTCGACGGCGAACCTGAGCTCCTTCCTGTTCGGCTCGCTGTCCACGGTGTCGCCGGAGGACCTGACGGCCATCGCGATCCTGGCCGGCTTCGTGGTGCTGGTCTCGCTGGGGCTGCGCAGGCAGCTGTTCGCGATCAGCCAGGACGAGGAGTTCGCGCGGGTGACCGGCCTGCCGGTCCGCGCGCTGAATCTGCTGGTCGCGGTGACCGCGGCGGTCACGGTCAGCGTGGCGATGCGCGTCGTGGGCCTGCTGCTGGTCAGCGCGCTGATGGTGGTGCCGGTGGCGGCCGCGCAGCAGGTGACGCGCTCGTTCCGGGCGACGTTCGCGCTCGCGGTGGGGATCGGGGTCGCCGTGGCCCTGACCGGAACCAGCACCTCCTACTACCAGGACGTGCCGCCCGGAGCGACGATTGTCCTGCTGGCCATCGCCGTCTTCGTCGTGCTCACCGCGCTGGCGCTGCCACTGGCGCGCCTGCGGGCGAAACCGGCGGCGGGCGGCGCCGAGTGCACAGCGGACATGCCGGGTACGCGACGGCCGAGTGACGACGTCAAGGTCTGAGCGCGGGCCTGGCAGAATGGCCCGACACATTGTGCGGGCGAGGCAAGGAGGCTCCTGTGACCACGGCGCCAACCGGCGGGAACACCGCCCCGGTGCGAGGCCGGTCCACCCGGCAGCGTGCCGCGGTAGCGGCGGCGCTGGACGAGGTGGACGAGTTCCGCAGTGCGCAGGAGCTGCACGACATGCTCAAGCACCGCGGCGACTCGGTGGGCCTGACGACGGTCTACCGCACGCTCCAGTCGCTCGCCGACGCGGGCGAGGTGGACGTGCTGCGCACGAGCGACGGCGAGTCGGTGTACCGGCGCTGTTCGACGGACGACCATCACCACCACCTGGTGTGCCGGATGTGCGGCAAGGCGGTGGAGGTCGAGGGCCCGGCCGTGGAGCAGTGGGCGGAGACGATCGCCGCCCAGCACGGATACGTGAACGTGGCGCACACGGTCGAGATCTTCGGCACGTGCGCGGAGTGCGCGGCGAAGGCGAACTGACCGCCCGCGCGCGCCCGGCGCGGCGTGACCGCCGCCCCCGTGGCGTGCGACGCGCTGATCGCTGACCCGGTGCCGGGGCGGCCGAGGCCCGCCGTCCCGAGGCCCGGCACGACGCGGAGGCGGTCCTCGCCCGGTCCTGACGGTCCCGGACGGTCACACCCGCCGGACGTGCTCGTCGAGCAGGGCGCGCAGGCGGTCGACGTCGTCCGGGGCGGAGACGCCCCGCTTGGGGAGGACCATCACACCGACACTGTGCTTGTCGGCGGTGAACAGCACGAACAGCTCGTCGGTCTCGGCGTAGCGGGGGTACATCTCCCAGTTGGTGGTGCTCGTGCTGTCGCGCGTGGTCAGGCGTATGCCGGTGTCGTCGACGGTGGCGTCGAACTCGCCCTGCCGGGCGGCCAGCGGGTGGAGCTGGCGGGCCTGGAGCGAGGGCAGCAGATAGAGGCTGCCGAAGGCGAGGACGGTGAGGGCCACACCGGCGACGAGGACGGTGAGGTCACCGTCGCCGACGGCGGTCTGCAGGGCGACGACGCCGATGCCCATGACACCGGTGAAGAGCAGCAGGCGGCGGGTGCGGCGGCCGGAGGGGGTGGCGCGCATCCGGGCGTTCAGGGCGCCCGCCATGTCAGCGACGGTGGGCTCGTAGCGGAGCGCCACCGTCTGTCCGTCCTGCTGCTGCACCTCTGCCACGGTCCCTCCCGTACACGACTGCCGAGCCGTGATCGTATCGGCGGACACGCTCAATTCCCACGCGGGGTGCAGGTGTTGCTCACAGCCTCGGCAGGTGCCGGTCGAGCATCGCGCGGAGCCGGTCGGCGTCCCCGGCATCGCGCAGGCCCCGCTTGGGCAGGACCTCCACCCACATGACGCCCCGGTCCCGGCTGAGAAGGACGAATCCGTCGGCGGTCTCGCGGTGGCCGCGGAAGACGGTCCAGCGCTGGGTGAGCGCGCAGTGGTCGGTCACGGCCGTCACGCCGTCCTCGGTGACCGTCGTGCGGTAGTCGCCCTGCCACGCGACGACGCGCAGCATCTGCGAGGCGTGCAGGTGCGGGATCGCCCACACGAAGGCGCCGATCAGCAGGGGCACCACGGCCGGCCCGCGCGAGGCGGGAGCGAACGCCGGCAGGATCCCCCAGGCCAGGAGAAGGGCGGTCACGATCCACCGCACCCACGTCATTCGCCGGTATCTCTCGCGCACGCGGACCGCGGTCAGAATGTCGGCGCGCGTCGGCCGGTAGACCAGCTCGACCGCTTCCGTCGTGTGTTCGGTGTCCCGCCCCTGGTGATCCATGGGCGGGACCCTAGCGGCGCCCCGTCCGCGCCCGTCAGCCGGCTTCCCCGTCCGGCCGGCCCTGCATCGCCAGCAGCTCCTCGTTGGGGACCGCGCCGCCGAAGCGGCGGTCGCGCTGGGCGTACTCGAGGCAGGCGCGCCACAGGTCGCGGCGGTCGAAGTCGGGCCACAGCACGTCCTGGAAGACCATCTCGGCGTACGCACTCTGCCAGAGCAGGTAGTTGGAGGTGCGCTGCTCGCCGCTCGGGCGCAGGAACAGGTCCACGTCCGGCATGTCCGCGTAGTACAGGTACTTGGCGAAGGTCTTCTCCGTGACCTTCGCCGGATCGAGCTTCCCGGCCTTCACGTCCGCCGCCAGCGCCTGTGCCGCGTCCGCGATCTCGGCCCGGCCGCCGTAGTTCATGCAGAAGTACAGCGTGAGCCGGTCGTTGTCCTTGGTCTGTTCCTGGGCGATCTGGAGCTCCTTCGCCACCGACCGCCACAGCTTGGGCATCCGGCCCACCCAGCGCACCCGGATGCCGAGTTCGTCGAGCTGGTCGCGTGTCTTGCGGATGAAGTCCCGGTTGAAGTTCATGAGGAAGCGCACCTCGTCGGGCGAGCGCCGCCAGTTCTCGGTGGAGAACGCGTACAGGGAGACGCTTCCGACGCCCATCTCGATCGCGCCCTGCAGCACGTCCAGCACGCGCTCGGCGCCGACCTTGTGGCCCTCGGTGCGCGGCAGGCCGCGGTCCTTGGCCCAGCGGCCGTTGCCGTCCATGACGATCGCCACGTGCTTCGGCACGAGCTCGCCGGGAATCCTCGGCGGGCGCGCCCCCGACGGGTGCGGCTCGGGGACCTTGTACTCGCGGCGGGACCGGCCCAGGATTCCGCGTCGTGCCATGCGGCTCACATCTCCTATTTCTCTACGTATCTGAGCGAGCGCAGGCCGCGCTCCAGGTGCCAGTGCAGATAGGCGGACACGAGTCCGCTGCCCTCCCTGACATGACGCGCCTCGCACGCGTCCGCCGTCGCCCAGTCGCCGGTGAGCAGCGCGCTGAGCAGGCCGATGGCCTCCGCCGAGGGTACGACGCTGCCCGGTACCCGGCAGTCGCCGCATATGGCGCCGCCCGCGGCGACGGAGAAGAAGCGGTTGGGGCCGGGCAGTCCGCAGCGGGCGCAGTCGTCGAAGCTGGGGGCGTAGCCGTTGACCGCGAGGGACCGCAGCAGGAAGGCGTCGAGCACGAGCCCCGGCGCGTGCTCGCCCCGGGCGAGGGTCCGCAGGGCGCCGACGAGCAGGAGGTACTGCTGGACGGCCGGCTCGCCCTCGTGGTCGGTGAACCGCTCCGCGGTCTCCAGCATCGCCGTGCCGGCGGTGTAGCGGGCGTAGTCGGTGACGATGGCGCCGCCGTAGGGCGCGATGGTCTCCGACTGGGTGCACAGCGGCAGCCCGCGGCCCACGAGCTCGCTGCCCCGGGCGAAGAACTGCACGTCGACGTGCGAGAAGGGCTCCAGCCTGGCTCCGAACTTGGACTTGGTGCGCCGCACGCCGCGCGCGACGGCCCGTACCCGTCCGTGACCGCGAGTGAGCAGCGTGATGATGCGGTCCGCCTCACCCAGCTTCTGGGTGCGCAGGACGACGCCGTCGTCGCGGAACAGGCTCATGGGCCCATTCTCCCGTACCCCGGGGGCCGCCGGGCACGGGCCGGTCGATCCGCCGGCCGCTCCTCGGCCGCATGGTGGCGGTGTCGCCCGGGGACCGGCGCGGGTGCCGGACGTCACCGGCCGGATGCGCCCCGGGTCTTCTCGCATCCTGAAACTCCCGCCCGCCGTCCCCCCGCCCGGCGGAGAATCCCCGACGAACCGCGCTGCCGACCCGACCAGGCCCCGACGCGGGCCGCGGAGGACCCGTTGAGCCCTGGCACATCCACCGACTCCCAGGCCACCACCCGGCACCCGGACTCCGCTCCGGCCTCCGCCGGGAAGCCGTCCCGACTGTGGCGCGACGCCTCCCTGTCGGCGGTGCCGGCCGGGTTCGTGGCCGTCGTCGTCTCCTACTCGGGCCCGCTGGTGATCGTGCTCACCGCCGCCACGGCGGGCGGCCTGTCCACCGCCGAGACGGGCTCCTGGATCTGGGCGATCTCCATCGGCAGCGGCCTGACGTGCATCCGTGCATCGGTCTGAGCCTGCGCACCCGGATGCCGGTGATCACCGCGTGGTCGACGCCGGGTGCCGCCCTGCTGGTCACCAGCCTGGGTGCGTACTCGTACGCGGAGGCCGTCGGCGCGTTCCTCGTGACCGGGGCGGTGATCACGCTGGTCGGTCTGACCGGGGTCTTCGGCCGGCTGATACGCCAGGTCCCCGGCGCGGTCGTGTCCGCGATGCTCGCGGGCATCCTCTTCTCGTTCGGCGCCGGGGTCTTCACGTCGCTGCGGACGGGCCCGTGGATGTCCTGTCCCATGTCGCCCTGTCGCGCCGCACGACGCGTGCCCGGGCCTGACCGTCGCCTTTCCACCGGCCGGTAAACGTGGTGCGGCCGCGACGGGCGCTGCGCCAGCGTCCGCGGCCATGACGCCATCCCGCATCCGGCCCCCCTTCTCTGCGGACGAACCGACGCAACTCCTCGGCTGGTTCGACATGCAGCGTGCGATCGTGCACTACAAGTGCGAGGGCCTGTCCGACGAGGACGCCCACCGCGCGGTCCTGCCCCCCCTCGCCCCTGATGACCATGGCGGGGATCGTCTCCCACCTGCGCTGGGTCGAGCACGCCTGGTTCGAGGTACTGTTCCTCGGCCGCCCGGCCGAGGGACCGCAGTTCGTCGACGAGCCCGAGGACGCGGACATGCGGGCGGAGGGCATCCCACTCGCGCAGCTCCTGGACGAGTACGAGAAGCAGTGCGCGGTCTCGGACGAGATCATCGCCGCCCACGGCTTCGACGAGGTCAGCCGCCATCCAGACTTCACGTCCGGCCAGGCGTCGCTGCGCTGGATGCTGATCCACATGATCGAGGAGACCGCCCGGCACGCGGGACACATGGACACGATCCGGGAGCTCCTGGACGGCGAGACCGGTTACTACTGAGCCGGCTCAGGGCAGTTCGCCCCGGCTGCGGGCGTTCACGTACGCCGTCGTCGCGCTGATCCGCTCCGCCGCCGTCGCGGGCCGCACCTCTTCCGGGGAACACTCCCACTCCCGGCCACCGCCGACGGGTCTCAGCGAGAGGAACGGACCGGCCGGCCCCATGAGCCGGCCCACCCGGCCGGTGCGGGTGTCGACGACGTACGTACCGATGGGCAGGGTCATGGCGTACGGCCCCCTTCCCTGGGCAGAGCTGCCGCGATCAGGCGGACAGTGTCCACCGCGCGGCACCCCGATTCGACGAGCGGACACGGCGTGTCCCGAGCGTTCCCATTCTGCTCCGGATTCACCTTTCGCATGCGGAGCGTCACGCTGAGCGAGTATGCTGGAGAAGCCTGTGCCCACGCCAAACCAGGAGCGGGGCAAGGGCGTTGTCCCCATGGTCGAGGCCGCGTGCACCGCAATCCTCGGTGCCGCTCCCTCGCGGCTCGTCATCAAGCAGACCTTTGAGCACCCATAAGCCGACCTTATGAGGTCATAGACCAGGGGTGAGTACAGACTTAGGCAAGCCTTTGTTTAGGGTGGCCGACGAGCCAGTTGTCGCCGCTCGAAGGGAACCTGAACATGCCCCGCCCCCTGCGGGTAGCCATCGTCGGAGCCGGCCCCGCCGGGATCTACGCCGCCGATGCGTTGCTGAAGTCCGAGGTGGCCGCCGCCGAGCCCGGCGTCTCCATCGACCTCTTCGAGCGGATGCCCGCGCCCTTCGGCCTGATCCGTTACGGCGTCGCCCCCGACCACCCGCGGATCAAGGGCATCATCACGGCCCTGCACCAGGTGCTCGACAAGCCGCAGATCCGGCTCTTCGGCAACGTCGACTACCCGAACGACATCAGCCTCGACGACCTGCGCTCCTTCTACGACGCGGTGATCTTCTCGACGGGCGCGACCGCGGACCGCGCGCTCGACATACCCGGCATCGACCTCGACGGCTCGTACGGTGCGGCGGACTTCGTCTCCTGGTACGACGGACACCCGGACGTACCCCGCACCTGGCCGCTGGAGGCCGAGAAGGTCGCGGTGCTCGGCGTCGGCAACGTCGCGCTCGACGTGGCCCGCATCCTCGCGAAGACCGCGGACGAGCTGCTGCCGACCGAGATCCCGCCGAACGTCTACGACGGGCTCAAGGCCAACAAGGCCCTGGAGGTCCACGTCTTCGGGCGGCGCGGCCCCGCGCAGGCGAAGTTCAGCCCGATGGAGCTGCGCGAGCTCGACCACTCGCCGAACATCGAGGTCATCGTCGACCCCGAGGACATCGACTACGACGAGGGCTCGATCGAGACCCGCCGCGGCAACAAGCAGGCGGACATGGTCGCGAAGACCCTGGAGAACTGGGCGATCCGCGACACCGGCGACCGCCCGCACAAGCTGTTCCTGCACTTCTTCGAGTCCCCGGCCGAGATCCTCGGCGAGGACGGCAGGGTCACGGGCCTGCGCACCGAGCGCACGCAACTCGACGGCACGGGCAACGTGAAGGGCACGGGCGAGTTCAAGGACTGGGACGTCACCGCTGTCTACCGCGCGGTGGGCTACCTCTCGGACGAACTGCCCAAGCTTCCCTGGGACGTGGAGTCGGGCACGGTCCCGGACGTGGGCGGCCGGGTCGTCGAGGAGTCCGGCGAGCACCTGTCGTCGACGTACGTGACCGGCTGGATCCGGCGCGGCCCGGTCGGCCTGATCGGCCACACGAAGGGCGACGCGAACGAGACCGTCGCGAACCTGCTGGACGACCACGCGAACGGCCGTCTCCGGACGCCGGCCTCGCCGGACCCGGAGGCGGTGGAGTCCTTCCTCGCGGACCGGAACGTCCGCTACACGACGTGGGACGGCTGGTACCGGCTGGACGAGGCCGAGAAGGCGCTGGGTGAGCCGCAGGGCCGCGAGCGCGTGAAGATCGTCGAGCGCGAGGACATGCTCAGGGCGAGCGGCGCGTAACGCGCGCGGACCGTGCGGACGGCCGGTTCCGGGGCTCACGGCCCCGGAACCGGCCGTCCTTCACGTCACGGCTTGGGGACCGCGCAGCCCGCCCGGTTCAGGTCGATCCGGCTGCCGGGGCCGATGCAGGGCACGAGCGTGTGGGTCTGCTGCCCGTAGTTGATGCCCTCGCGCACCGTCACGTTGCCGCTCTCGTCGACCTCGCACGGGTTGTTGTCCGTGCAGCGTCCGCCGTCCTCGTTGCCTGTGTTGTTGACGGCGACGACCTTTCCGGTGGCGGCGTCGACGACCGGGGAGCCGGAGGTTCCGCCGATGGTGTCGCAGCTGGAGGTGTAACGGATCGAGTCCTTCCAGGTCCAGGCGCCTTCCTTGAGAAGGTGGGCGAAGCCGTCGATGTCGCAGCTGTAGATCCGCTTCCAGTAGCCCGAGACGACCTTGATGGCCGTGCCCGCGGCCGGACGGGCGTCGTTCAGCTCCAGCGCCCTGATGCCGTAACGGGACTCGATCTGCCCGTAGGTGCTGGTGAGTTGGTACAGCGAGACGTCGGTGTCCGTCATCGTCCCGTACGCGATCTTGCCGGCGCGCAGAGTGGCGACGCGGCTGCCCGCCGAGTCGAGCAGGCTGAAACTGCGCGAGGACCGCCGGTCGACCACGACCTCACCGGGCGCGGGGAAGCCCGTCTCCAGGCAGTGGCCGTTGGACAGCACGAGTGCGGGGTCGCTCGGCCGCGAGGCGGCCGTCCTGACGACGGAGCCGGAACAGTTGCTGAGCGCGACGGTTCCGGCGAAGTCCACCGCCTGTGCCTCGACCGCGGGTTCGCCGGCGGTCTCGGCGGCGACTGCCGGCGCGGCGCCCGCCCCGAGGAGGGCGAGGGCGAGCAGGGTGCCGGCGAGAGGCTTGTTCATGTGGGGGTCCCCTCAATGCGACGTGAGTGGCCGATGTGACGGCCCGAGTTGTCATGCGCATTGTTGGTGTGGCGGGATGCCCCGACAAGGCGTGCTTTTCGGCCACGCGTGACGGCCGCGACGGGCGGCAGGGTGCGGCCCGTGCCGGGCTGGCCGGTGTCGGTTCGCGGGCGCTCCCTGAGGGCGGCAAGGCCCCCGCCCCCGAGAGACGCCGGTGTCCCGGCGGCCGGGGGCTTCTCCCGGCCGCCGGCCCGGGAACGGTGGTGGACGGCGGCGAGCCGCCCGCAGGACGTGGTCGGCGGTGGCGCCGCGGGCGAGGGCCGGCTCGGCGGGCACCGACGGCCGGGCCGTCGGGGCTTCCCCGAGTACAGGGGCGCTTCTAGGCTTGGGGTGGAAGGGAGCGCGGCCATGGGCGTTCAGGCGGCGCCCTCCGTCGAGCGGGCGCGGGACGCGGCGGCCCGGGACTCGTGGGCCGAGGCGTAAGTCCTGCTGCGTGCCCTCGACGGCGCGGGCCCCGGTGCCCTCGGACCCGCCGACCTCGACATCCTGGCCGACGCGGCCTGGTGGTCCGGGCACGTGGACGAGTCGGTGGACGCGCGGCTGCAGGCGCATGCCGGGCACGAGGCCGCGGGCGACCACCGGCAGGCGGGCTGCACCGCGTGGTGGCTCTCCTTCGAGTACCGCAGTCTCGGCCGCCCCGGCGCGGCCGCGGGCTGGCTGCACCGGGCCCGCCGCCACCTGGAGCACGAGCCCGAGTGCCCCGAACAGTGCTTCCTCGCCTGGACCGACGCCGAAGAGGCCCAGCGGAACAGCGACCCCGGTGCGGCGCTGGCGGCCGCCCGCCGGATGTGCCGCATCGCGGAGCACTCCGGCAGCCCGGACCTCATCGCCCTGAGCCGCCAGGCGCACGCCGCCGTCCTGCTCGCGGACGGCCGCCGGGAGGAAGGGCTCGCCCTGCTGGACGACGCGATGTGCTCCGTCACGGCGGGTGAACTGAGCGGCATGTTCACGGGGCTGCTCTACTGCCTGGCCCTGACCCAGTGCATGGCGGCGGCGGACTTCCCGCGGGCCGCCGAATGGACCGATGCCGCCATGGCCTGGTGCTCCGTCCCGTGGTCGGAGCACGTCACGCCGCCGTCGGACGGCGCACCACGGGACCCGGTCGAGGGCGGCCCTGCCGTCCCCCTCACGGACAACCCCTTCCGCGGACTGTGCCGCGTCCACCGCGTGGAGGTGCTGGATCTGCTCGGCGCCTGGCCGCTCGCCGCCGCCGAGGCGGAGCGGGTCTGCGCCGAGGTCCTGCCCGACTGTCTCGAGGCTGCCGCGGCCGCCCACTACGCGGCCGGTGAGATCGAGCGCCGCCGCGGGCTGCTCGACGCCGCCGCCGTCTCGTACGCGCACGCCCACGAGCTCGGCCTCACCCCGCAGCCGGGCCTCGCTCTGCTCCGCCTGGCCCAGGGCAAGGCGGACGCCGCCGTGACCGGCCTGCGTCTGGCCCTCGCGGCCCGGAGCGAGGCGCCCGGCGACCTGCTGGGCCGTGCCCGGCTGCTCGACGCGCTGACCGAGGTGGCCCTGGCCGTCGGCGACGTGGAAAGGGCCGAGCTCGCCGTCGAGGAACTCCGGACGCTCGCGGGCTCCGGCCCCGCGGACCCCGGAGCGACCCTGCTGCACGCCATGGCCGACACCTCCCGTGGCGCCCTCGCCCTCGCCCGGCGCGGCGGCGGAGACCCTGGTGCGGCGCTGCGGATTCTGCGCCGCGCGCTGGCCGGCTGGCGGGAGATGCGCATCCCCTACGAGGCCGCGCAGGCCCGGATGCTGCTGGCCGCCGCGTACCGGGCGGCCGGTGACGACGAGGCCGCCCGGCTGGAGCTGCGGGCCGCCCGGACCGCCTTCGAACAGCTCGGCGCGGTCCCCGACGCCCGGCGCGCGGCGGCGCTGCTGAGCAAGCGGACCATGACGCTGCCGGACGGCCTCACCCGGCGGGAGGCCGAGGTGCTGCGGCTGGTCGCGGCGGGCGGCACCAACCGGGACATCGCCCACGACCTGGTGATCAGCGAGCACACCGTCGCCCGGCACCTGAACAACATCTACGCCAAGCTCGGCGTGACCTCACGCGCCGCCGCCACGGCCTACGCGTGCTCCCGCGGCCTGGCCTGACGCCCCTTCGCCGGGCATGGGCCGTTCTGCCCATATCCGCTGCGCGCCCGAAGTGGACGGTTCGGTCGATGCGTACGGCGCCGCCCGCGCCTAGAACGGACGAGTGAGGCAAGGACCGCCCCGCAGGACCCGAAAGCTGGTGCCGTCATGACCGCGCTCATCACCCCCTCGGCCTCCGCCAGGCCGCTGCCCGCTCCGGTCCTGGACCTGCTGCACGACACCGTGCGCGGCGACGTCGTCGTGCCCGGCGATCCGGCGTACGACGAGGCCCGCCGCGTCTACAACGCGCTCCACGACCGCCGCCCGGCCGTCGTCGTACGGGCCGTCGACGCGGGCGACGTGATCTCCGCCGTGCACATCGCGCGCGACCACGCCCTGCCGCTCGCCGTCCGCGGCGGCAGCCACGCGGTCGCCGGGTACGGCACCTGCGACGACGGACTCGTCGTCGACCTGTCCCGGATGCGTTCGGTCCGCGTGGACCCCGTCGCCCGCACCGCCCGTGCCGAGGGCGGCTGCACCTGGGGCGACTTCGACCACGCCACGCACGCCTTCGGGCTCGCCACCACCGGCGGGGTGATCTCCACCACCGGGATCGCCGGCCTCACCCTCGGCGGCGGCATGGGAAACCTCGCCCGCCGCTGCGGCCTGAGCTGCGACAACCTCCTGTCGGCCGACGTCGTCACGGCCGAGGGCACGCTCGTCGCCTGCGACGCCGAGCGGCATCCCGACCTCTTCTGGGCACTGCGCGGCGGGGGCGGCAACTACGGCGTCGTCACGTCCTTCGAGTACCGGCTGCACCCGGTGGACGACGTCCTCGGCGGCGTCGCCCTCTATCCGCTCGACGGCGACGTCGTGCGCCGCTGGCGGGACATGAACGCGGACGCGCCCGAGGAGCTGAACACCATCCTCGTCGTCCTCCTCGGGCCCGAGGTCCCGTTCCTTCCCGAGCGCTGGCACGGCCGCCCCGTCTGCGCCGCCCTCACCTGCTTCAGCGGCCCCGCCGACGAGGACGGCAAAGTCCACGCGCAGCTCGCCGAACTCGGGCCTGTCGTAGGCAAGTTCGTCGAGCGGATGCCGTACCCGGTCGTCAACACGCTGTTCGACGAGGACCTGCCGCCCGGCCTCTACCACTACTGGAAGGGCAACTTCAGCCGCGAACTGACCGACGGCGCCATCGACGTCCACATGGCCTACGGCGCGACGCTGCCCTCGATGGAGAGCGACACCGCAATCTTCCCCATCGACGGCGCCTGCCATCGCGTCGGGGCGGAGGACACCGCGTTCGCCTACCGCGACGCCCGCTTCTCCGCCGCCTTCGGCGCCTCGTACACCGACCCCGCCGACACCGCGCACAACATCGCCTGGACGCGCGCGTACGACCGGGACCTGCGCCCGCACACCGAGGAGGCCGGCTACATCAATTTCATGGACACCGACGACCAGAGCCGGGTACGCGCCAACTACCGGCAGAACTACGACCGGCTGCGCGCGGTCAAGCGGCGGTACGACCCCGGGAACCTGTTCCGGCTCAACCACAACATCGCGCCGTGAGTGCCTCGGCCCGCTCGTCCCGGCGCTACTCGCCGCCCGGCGTCACCAGGCCCGACTCGTAGGCTGCGATGACGAGTTGGGCCCGGTCACGGGCGCCCAGCTTGCCCATGATCCGGCTCACGTGCGTCTTGGCCGTGAGCGGGCTCAGGCCCAGGGACTCGGCGATCTCCGTGTTGTTGAGGCCGCGGGCGACCAGGGTCAGGACCTGGCGCTCGCGGTCCGTGAGGCCGTCGGGGCCGCCCGTGGACGGCAGCCGGGGCGCGCTCAGGACACGGGCGATCAGGCGGGACGTGGGCCCCGGGGAGAGCAGCGACTCCCCCGCCGCGACCGTCCGGATCGCGGCCAGCAGATCGGCCGGCCTGGTGTCCTTCACCAGGAACCCCGACGCGCCCGCGCGCAGCGCCTCGACGATGTGCTCGTCCGTGTCGTACGTCGTGAGCACCAGGACCTTCACGCCCGCGAGGTCCTCGTCGGCGGCGATCAGCCGCGTGGCCTCGATGCCGTCGAGCTCGGGCATGCGGATGTCCATGACGACGACGTCCGCCCGTTCGCTGCGGGCCAGTTCGACGGCCTCGGCACCGGTCCCGGCCTGACCGACGACCTCCATGTCACGGGCCGACTCGACGAGCATCGCGAACGCGGCGCGTACGAGGGTCTGGTCGTCGGCGAGCAGTACGCGGATCATGCGGCGGCCTCCGTGGGCTGCAGGGGCAACATCGCGGCGACCTCGAAGCCGGCCGCGTCCGTGCGCGGGCCGGCCGACAGCGTCCCTCCGACGCTGCGGGCACGTTCCCGCATCCCGATGATGCCGAAGCCGGAGGATCCGTACGGCCTTTCGGCCGCGGGAGACGATGTGCCGTCGTCGGTGACCGTGACATGCAGTTCCCCTCCGCGCCGCTCCAGGGCGACGTCGACACGGGCCCCCGCGCCGCCGTGCCGTACGGCGTTGGTCAGCGACTCCTGCACGATCCGGTACGCGGCGGCCTCCACCGCGGGCGGCAGTGCCCCCTCCCCGGCGTCCAGGGTCAGCCGCGCCCCGGCTGCCCGTACGAGACCGGGCAGCGCGGCGAGGCCCGGCAACGGCCCGTCCCCCTCGGGTCCGTCGGCGCGCAGCACCTCCAACGTGGCGCGCAGTTCGCCGCGCGCGGTGCGGCACGTTTCGGCGATGTCGTCGAGCGCCTTGGCGATCTGGGCGCGGTCGAGGCGGTCGGGGTCGACGGTCAGGACGTGGGACGCGACCGAGGTCTGCACGCCGATGAGGGTGATGGAGTGCGCGAGCAGATCGTGCAGGTCCCGGGCGATGCGCAGCCGTTCCTCCGCGACCCGACGGGCCGCCTCCTCCTCGCGGGTGCGTTCGGCACGCTCGGCACGGCCGACGACCGAGGCGATGTAGAGGCGGTAGACACGCACGTCGACGCCGAAGACGAGGACGGCGAGGATCCAGCCCGAGGTCCGCAGGGCCTCCAGCCCCTCGTGGGCCCCGACGCCGAACATCACGGTGAGCGTGAGGCCGATGACGCCGCCGCCGACGAGCAGCGTGTGCAGCGGGCGGGCGGTGGCGGCGAACGTGTACAGGGCGAGCAGCGACGCCGGGACGGGGGCGGCGTGGGCGTTGTCGAGCGCGTGGTACGGCGCGACGCACAGCAGCACGGCGACGAGCACGAGCCCGGTCCGCGACCGCCGCCACACGAGGGGCACGGCCGTCCCGGCGAGGAGCGCCCACCCCAGGACGTCGGGCCTGCGCCCTTCGTCGACGAACAGGGCGAGGAGGAACGACACGAGCCCGACGCCGGCGGCGAGGATCGCGTCGTTGCGGGCGCGGTGGGGTGCGGTGAGAGGGTCGCGGCTCACCGCGGTGAGCACGCGTTCGCCGAGGCGGGGGCGCGGGGCGGTGTGTGAATCCTGCACGGCTCCATCCTGGTCGCGTTGCCTGCCTTTTCCCCACCCCGCCCCTTCCCGTAACCGGGGGCTCCGCCCCCGGACCCTCCCCCTACGGCCTGGCGGCCGTGGGAGGGAACCCCAGCGCCTCAAGCGCCGGCGGGGCTGATTTCGCGCAGCGAAATCCAGCCCGTCCGGCGCTTG
>NZ_JBSFUR010000034.1:0-67630 GCF_053591895.1 Streptomyces sp. NPDC002867
GCACCCTTCTGCCATTCGGGCGCCCCCCAGCAGTCGTTCTGTCTTTCATCGCCTACCCGGAGGCCGGGTGTTGCGACGTTGATTAGAACCCAAGCACGGAGCGGGGCCCGCCGTGGGCCGCGCGGATCAGTCGTTGGCGACGACGGGGTAGCGCGGGGTGCCCTCCGCCATCTGCTGCAGCGCGTCCTTGCGCTCGCGCTTGGAGAGCCGGTCGATGTAGAGGTACCCGTACAGGTGGTCCGTCTCGTGCTGGAGGCACCGGGCGAAGTAGCCCGTGCCG
Source organism: Streptomyces sp. NPDC002867 (assembly GCF_053591895.1). Taxonomy (NCBI): domain Bacteria; kingdom Bacillati; phylum Actinomycetota; class Actinomycetes; order Kitasatosporales; family Streptomycetaceae; genus Streptomyces; species Streptomyces sp. NPDC002867. Next base: position 281 of record NZ_JBSFUR010000034.1, read on the forward strand.
CGCACCCGGATCGGGTTGCCCTGGGCGTCCTGCCCGCGCACCACCGCGTAGTCGGGGCGGGCCAGCGAGGCGTACGCCGTCGGAACGGAGAGGCAGCCCTCGTTGGAGTCGTCGAGGTGGCGCAGCTCCGGGGGCAGCTCCTCCAGCACCGGGTTGCACACGACGCCGACGTGGCGCACGCCCTCGTCGTCGGGGCAGTCGTAGACGAAGACCTTCAGGTCCACGCCGATCTGGTTCGCGGCGAGACCGACGCCCTCCGCCGTGCGCTGGCTGGCGAACATGTCGTCGATGAGAGCGGCGAGCTTGTCGTCGAACTCGGTGACGTCCTTGCACTCCTTGTGCAGCACCGGGTTGCCCACGACCGTGATCGGGCGGGAGGTGCCACGCTCGCGGTAGGCGCGCTCGCGCTCCTCACAGTTCTCCGTGTCCACGACGAAACCGTCGTCGACCTGCTGGTCCGTCTCGTGCTGCGACGCCATGTCAGCCGTACGCCCTTCTCAGTACCCGTCCCCGGCCCGATGCCCGGTCACCTGCGTGTCCGTACAGCCTACGGGCAGGGGCTGCCCGGCGGATCAGGGCCGGACAGGATGCGGCGTCCGGCGCACGGGTCTCCCCAGGCCCGCAGGCCTGGGGGACGCATCGCAAGGCGCCGGGATGCCCTCATAGCGGAGCCATAAGGGCATTTCGGCAACGCGGCGAGGTGCCGTCGCCTGGGGGTGCCCCCAGGCGAAGTCCTGGGGGAGCGTCGTGGCCCCGGCCAAGATCCGCCGGGGAGCCCCTGGTCAGCAGACTTCCTCGAGATCCCGCCATTCCCGGCTGTCCGGACTGTCCGCGACCCAGCCGTCCAGCAGTCCGCGCACGAGCCCGGCCGGCGCGGCGATTCCGCATTCGCGCTCAGGCGACCACAGGTCGCCCGCCGTGCGGTGACCCAGCGGGCCCGGGTGGCCCGGTTCGCTGTGGTCGTGCGGGTCCAGGTGCTCGCCCTCGCCCTCGGCGCTCGGCATCCGGCCCTCCGAACAGGCCCGGCACAGCAGCCGCACCGAGGACGACCAGTCCTCGGCGGCGAACCCCGCGTCGGCCGCCAGCTTCTCCAGCGCGTCCCGGTCGGCCTCGGTCGCCGCCTCCAGCAGCACCACCCAGGTCGGCACGGGCGAGGGCGCCCACAGCTCGATCTCGTCGAAGACGGGGTAGGAGGGCCCCGCGCTGGTCGTGCGCTCGCCGTGCGGCACACCGTCGTGCAGGACCACCTCGCCCCAGCGCCGCCCGGACGAGGGCAGCGGGATGGAGAGCACTTCTATCCGGGCCGGGTCGAGCCTGCGGCCCCAGACCACCTCGGCCTCGCCCTCGGGCGACAGCCGTACGGCGGCGCTGCCGAGATCCATGCCGACGGGCTCACCGTTCGGCGCGGCGGCTCCCGGCACCTTCAGCCCGTACGCCTGCCAGGCGCGGCGGGCCAGCGGCCAGTCCTGCAGGGCGGTGGCGGCGATGCCGACGTTCCACCAGTCCGGGGCGCCGGTCTCCTTGTCCAGCAGGGCGACGGCACGCAGCCCCGCGGCCCGCGCCTGCTCCCAGTCGTGCCGGAACTTGTGCAGCAGCGCCAGGTTGAACCAGGACTCCGAGAGCCAGGGCTCGAGATCCGCCGCCCTGGTCAGCAACGCCCCCGCGTCCTCGTACCGGCCGTCGCCGATCAGCGTGAACGCGCGGTCGGTGGCCTGCCGCCACGAGGCGGACGGCCGATGCCGTACCTTCCCGAAGATCCTCACGATTCCCGCCTGCCGGTCGCTCGGGTGTCTGTCCCGGACGCATGCCTGAGTGCCCGCTTCTGTGCCTTCTTTCGCATCCAACCATGCCCGGTCGCAGGCTCGCTCATTACCCATGGGTTACCCGGGTGGGACCGGGCCGAGACCGCCTCGGGCAAGGACTCTGGCAAGGGATTCCACGACCTCGGGCTCGTAGTCGTGGCCCGTGCCGAGGCGCAGCCGCTCCAGTGCCGCGAGGGCTCCGCCCGCACTTCCTCCGCTTCCCTGTGCCAGGTCCTCGTACGCGTTCACGGTGCGGACGATCCGCGCGGGCAGGGACTGCTCCCGGTAGGGATCGGCCTGCTGCTCCACCACGGCCGCGACGGCGGGCGGCACCCCGGTCCGGCGCACGACCGCACCGCCGAGCAGCGCGATACGGCGCTGCTCGGCGGCCGGGAGCACGGCGGTGGCCCCGTCGGGCACGGGGTCGACCAGGGACAGCTGACCGATGTCGTGCATCAGGGCCGCGTACTCCAGCACCGTCAGCTCGGGGCCCGACAGCCGCATCTCCCGGCCCACCGCCGTGCTGAGCGCGGCCACCCGCCGGGCGTGGCCGGGCGGGGTGTAGCCCGCGATCTCGGTGGCACGGGCGAGGGAGGCGATGGTCTGGCGGTAGGTCGTGCGGACCGCGGCGTACCGGCGGAACGACAACTGGGTCAGCAGCAGCGGCACGCAGAAGACGGGCAGCGCCCACAGGCCCGCGACCGCGACCGCGAGGGCCATCACGGCACCGGTCGCGCACACGGCGGACCCTATGCCGGGCAGCGCGCGCAGCTCGTCGCGCAGCAGCGGCTCGTACGGGTACCCGGGACGGGCCGCCAGGAGGACCGCCGACAGCACCGCGTCGCACAGGAGGGTGAGCACGAGGAGCACCAGCAGGAACAGGGCGTAGAAGGGACCGTGTCCGATGCGGTGCTCCAACGCGCCGGAGTTGTACAGCGGCTGGAAGCACACCGCGGCGAACCCGACGGTCAACACCCGCCGGGCCACATGGTCCGGCCCGGGTCCGCGCCCGCGCGCGACGTGCGGCACGGCCCCGGCGAGCGTGCCCGCGACGACGACGGCGACGACCTGGAGGGGGCCGTGGACGGTGGGCCGCCCGGCGCACTCGCCGAGGAGGGCGTACGCGAGGGCGCCGGCGGCCGCGAGCGGGGCGGGCTCCCTGCCCCACGCCCCGCCCGGTGCGGGCGGCGCCCCCGCCCCCGGCACGGCCGCCCACCGCGCGAGCTCCCCCACCGCGATGAAGACTCCGAAACCGAGCGCGTTCGCGGGCTCGGCCAGGCCGTTCCAGGCGACCCCGCCGAGGGCTGCGGCGGCGAGACAGGCGGCGGCCGCGTACACGGCGACGACGGCCCGGTCCGGCAGGGCCGCCGTCATCCGGTCCGCACCCGGTGCGGCCCGCTCGGCGCCTCCTGCCGCGGCGGACCCACCGGTGCCGCCTCGTCGGAGGTGACGGCCGTCTCCCAGCCCTCGCGTTCCAGCGCGCGCACCAGCGCGGCCACCATCCGCGGGTCGAACTGCGTCCCCGCGCAGCGCTCCAACTCCTCGAGCGCCGCTGCCACCGGGCGGGCCCGCCGGTAGGAGCGGGTCGAGGTCATCGCGTCGAACGCATCCGCGACCGCCACCACCCGCGCGAACTCGGGGATCTGCTCACCGGCGAGCCCGTACGGGTAGCCGCTGCCGTCCAGCCGCTCGTGGTGGTGCAGGATCGCCGCCCGCGCCTCGCCCAGGAAGCCGATACCGCGCACCATCTCGTGCCCGTACTCCGGATGCAGTTCGATCACGCGCCGCTCCTCGGGCGTCAGCGGCCCGTCCTTGCGCAGCACGCGTGTGGGCACCCCGAGCTTGCCCACGTCGTGCAGGATCCCGGCGAACCGGAGGAGTTCCAGCCGCTCGTCCGCCATGCGCAGCTCGCGCGCGATCAGCACGGAGGCCCGGCCGACCCGCTCGCTGTGACCGCGGGTGTAACGGTCCTTCAGGTCGACGGCCTGGACGAGCGCGCGGATGGTCGCCTGGTGGGCCGCCCGCTCACGGTGGTACTGGGCGTACATCCAGCTGGAGACGTACATGGGCAGCAGGACGAACAGCGCGGACACCGGCCCGTAGGGGCTGCGCCACAGGACGGCCGTCATCAGCCCGGCGAGGCCGTGCACGCAGTACGGGGCGGGTGACACGGACAGCAGCGCCCGCCCGGCCCGGCGCACCGTCACATGCTCGGCCGCCGCGCGGATGGCGCCGTCGAGGACGGAGAGCACCAGGCAGAAGGCGAGCGCCCCGGCGAGCGCGTGCACCAGCACGGAGGGGAAGTCGGGGGCGGTCAGGCCGCGTTCGCCGCCGGCGAGGCGGTACGCCCGCGCCGCGGCCCAGGTCGACAGCGCCAGCTGGGCGGCGCGCCAGACGCGGCGGGCCCCCGGCGCGGGCCGGCCGGCCCGGCCGACGAGGGCGCCCGGGACGGGGACGAGCGCGGCGGCCGCGGCCGGCAGCAGGAAGGCCGCCGCCAGCAGCACGGGGAAGTACGGGCAGGCCCCGACCCGCGGCGAGTGGCCGGGACGGAGGCGGGCGGGCATCTCGCACACCGCGTAGAGCCCGGCGAGCAGCGCGACCGCGGTCCAGGGCACATCGGCGGCCGTCACGGCCGGGGCCGCACAGACCACGGCGCCGAGGACGGCACCCGCGATGAAGGCGTGTGCCGCCTTCGGTATGGCCGTCACTGCCCCGCCCCTCCTCGATCCAGCGCACACGCTAGCGAGATGAGAGGTGAGGGGCGGCCGTACGGCCCCCGTTCGCACGTACGGGTGAACATCACGGCATCACGTGAGGCGCGCCACGAGTCGTGACGCGCCTCAGGGTCCTGCGTATGTCTCCGGCGGAGCTACTCCTGTGCCGTCGCCACGTCCTGGTCGGGAACAGCCTGGCCCGAACGGATCAGGTCGATACGGCCCATGACCTTGGCGCGCAGGTCGCTGGGCACGTCGTCCTGCCCGCAGCACCGCTTGACCAGCTTCTTCACCGCCTGCTCCAGGCCGTACTTCTCCAGGCACGGGGAGCACTCCTCGAAGTGCACCTCGAACTTGGTGCAGTCACTGTCGGGCATCTCATGATCGAGGAATTCGTAGAGATGGTCCAGGACCTCAGAGCAGTCCGTCTCGTGCGGCTCTCCGCAGCTCATGAGCCCGAGCCTTTCGCGTCGTTCGACTCCCCCGCACCGGCCGGGACGAGCCCGCGCTCGCGGGCGTAGTCCTCGAGCATGCCGCGCAACTGACGGCGGCCCCGGTGCAGGCGGGACATCACCGTACCGATGGGTGTTCCCATGATGTCCGCGATCTCCTTGTACGCAAAGCCCTCTACGTCGGCGAGATAGACCGCGATCCGGAACTCCTCGGGGATCGCCTGAAGAGCTTCCTTGACGTCCGAATCCGGCAGATGGTCGAGGGCCTGCGACTCCGCGGAACGCAGCCCCGTCGACATGTGCGACTCGGCGCGCGCGAGCTGCCAGTCCTCGATCTCCTCCGCTGCGCTGCGCTGGGGCTCGCGCTGCTTCTTGCGGTAGGAGTTGATGAAGGTGTTCGTGAGGATCCGGTACATCCACGCCTTGAGGTTGGTGCCCTCGCGGAACTGGTGGAACGAGCCGTACGCCTTGGCGTACGTCTCCTGTACGAGGTCCTCGGCGTCGGCGGGGTTGCGCGTCATGCGCAGCGCGGCCGAGTACATCTGGTCGAGGTAGCCGAGGGCGTCCCGCTCGAAACGGGCATTGCGCTCGGCGGCCGTCTCCTCGGACTGCTCCGCCCGGCCGTCGTCGGTCCCTGCGTCGGTCCCAGTGACCGCACCCACCTCCTCCAACGCTGTGACGGATCCCAGAGCGGACCCGCTCGAATCGGAGAATAGTCGACCATGCTGCGACGGGGCCTGCCGATTCCCACCGCCCACCGCCGGAACCGCCCCGCTCTTGCCCTGCGAGAGCACCGTCCACTCCAGCCCGGTGGAGCGCTCGGCTGTCGGGCAGAAGGTCGTACCCATGCGGTGGACTCCCTACTCATGCTCTGTACTGACATCTGCCACAACAGTGCGCACCCGCGTCTCATTCCCGGAGCGCGGCCGTCCAACGGGTCACTGCACCGGTGATCGTTCCGAGCGTCTCGGCCTCCGGGATCCCGGCCTTCTTGGGCACGGCGAACCCGTGATCCCCGAACGGCACTTCGACGAGTTCGTAGGGCCCGTCGGGGAACTCTTCGGGCCTGCCGAAGGGGTCGCTGCCGCCCTGCACGACCAGGGTGGGCACGCCCGCGCCCAGCAGTTCGTCCGCGCGGGACTTCTCGGGGCGGCCGGGCGGATGCAGCGGGAAGCTCAGCGCGAGCACGCCGACGGCGCCGAGCTCGACGGCCGTGCGGCAGGCGACGCGCGCCCCGGCGCTGCGGCCGCCGGCGACGACGGGCGGCCCCGCCTTCGCCAGGGCGGGCCACACGCCGCGCCATCCGGTGTCGAGCGTCTTCGGCGCGGGGGCGACCTTCTTGCCCGCGACGCGCCAGGGCTGCTCGACGAGGGCGACGGTGACGCCGTGCGCGGGCAGGACTCCGGCGATCGCCTTCAGGTCACGCGCCTCGATCCCGCCCCCGGCGCCGTGCCCGAGTGCCAGCACGAGGCGCGCCCGCCGCGCGGGGAACCAGGTGATCCGGGCATCACCGCCGGGGACCTCGACGATCTCTTTCCGCTCCATGCGGCCATTGTGACGCGGAGCACACCGAGGGCGGCGTCAGAACAGCACCGGCTCCTCGGGGCCCGCCAGTTCCTCCAGCAGTTCCGGCCCGTTGTTGCGCACGTTGCTGACCGCCGTCGTGACCGGGTACGCCCTCATCAGTCCCTCGGGCGGCGGCGCGAGCAGGGAACGGACCTCGTCGGGGTCGGTCGTCGACGGGTCGAGCCAGGCGTCCCAGCGGTCGGGCACCAGCATCAGGGGCATCCGGGGGTGGATGTCGGACAGCGACCGCGGCCCCTCGGCCGGCGCCACGCCGAGCGGCCCCTTCTCCGCATCCGTGGTGATCACCGAGCAGGTCACCCACCAGGCCTGGGGATGACCGTCCGGGAGCGTGCGGTCGCGCCAGAACTCGTACAGGCCCGCCATCGCGAACACCGAGCCGTCCGCGGGAGTGACGAAATACGGCTGCTTCCGGGGGCGCTTCTTCTTCCCCTCGACCTCCAGCTCCCGCTCCCCGGTCCCGGTCACCCACTCGTAATAGCCGTCGGCCGGCAGGATGCAGCGGCGGGTCAGGAAGGGCCTGCGGAACGACGGCTTCTCGTGCACCGTCTCGGCGCGCGCGTTGATCATCCGGGCCGCACCCTCGGGCGTCTTGGCGAACGACGGCACGAGGCCCCACTTCAGCGTCCGCATCTGCCGAACCGGACGCTTGTCCGCCGCGTCCTTCACAGGACGCTCGAGAATCGCGTAGACCTCCTTGGTCGGGGCCACATTCCAGTCGGGGGCCAGGGTCTCCTCCGGCTCCCACTTCTCGACCCGGAACAGCCCGACCAGATCCTCGGGCCTACGACTTGCCGCATACCGTCCGCACATAGGTGCCACACTGCCACTTCCGTACGCCGTCCGAGGGAGCCGCCCGCGAAATGCTCACGACACACACCGCCACGGTCCTCGCCGGGGCCTCCGCGCAGAACCTGTGGGACCGGCTCACCGGGACCCAGGACGCCCCCGAGCCCTGGCTCGTCGTCGTCACCGGCCTCGTGGCCCTCGCCGCCGTCATACCGGCCGCCCTGTGGCGGGTGACCCGCAACGCGGTCACCATCGCGCACGAGGGCGGCCACGGCCTGATCGCCCTCGTCACCGGCCGCTCGCTCCAGGGCATCAGGCTGCACTCGGACACCAGCGGCCTCACCGTCAGCCGGGGCAAACCGACCGGGCTCGGCATGGTCCTGACCGCGGCCGCCGGATACACCGCCACCCCGCTGCTCGGCCTCGGCGGCGCCTGGCTGCTGGCCGCGCACCACATCACGCTGCTGCTGTGGGTGGCCACGGCGCTGCTGCTGGCGCTGCTGGTCATGGTCCGCAACGCGTACGGCGCCCTCACGGTGACCGTGACCGGCGCCGCGTTCGTCCTCGTGTCCTGGCTGACAGAACCCGGCGTACAGTCCCTCTTCGCCTACACGGCCGTGTGGTTCATGCTGCTCGGCGGCGTGCGGCCGGTGTTCGAGCTGCAGTCCAAGCGCCGCCACGGAGGGGCGCCGGACTCGGACGCGGACCAGCTCGGGCGGCTCACCCATGTGCCGCCCGCCGTGTGGCTGGCGTTCTTCCATCTGGTGGCCTTCTGTTCGCTGATCGGCGGAGGCCGGTGGCTGCTCGGGCTCTGACCTCGAAGGCGGTCGGCGCCGAGCCACTAAAGTGATGGCCATGACCGACAGCACCGTGCACCCCGCCCTCTGGCCCGCCCCCTACGCGACCGGAGCCGTCGAAGCGACCGTCACCGTGCCCGGATCGAAATCGGTCACGAACCGCGCGCTCGTGCTGGCCGCCCTCGCCGCCGAGCCGGGCTGGCTGCGCCGCCCGCTGCGCTCCCGTGACACCCTCCTGATGTCGGCCGCGCTCCAGGCGATGGGCGTCGGCATCGAGGAGACCGTCTCCTCCAGCACGACGGGCGGCGCCGGCGAGGCGTGGCGTGTCATCCCCTCGGGTCTGCACGGCCCGGCCACGGTTGACGTCGGCAACGCGGGCACGGTCATGCGGTTCCTGCCGCCCGTTGCCGCGCTCGCCGACGGCCCGATCCGCTTCGACGGCGACCCGCGTTCCTACGAGCGCCCCCTCGGCGGCGTGATCGGTGCGCTGCGCACCCTCGGCGCCCGTATCGACGACGACGACCGCGGGGCGCTGCCCATGACGGTGCACGGCGGCGGTGCGCTGGACGGCGGTCCGGTGCGGATCGACGCCTCGTCGTCGTCCCAGTTCGTGTCCGCGCTGCTGCTCTCGGCACCGCGTTTCAACCAGGGCGTCGAGGTACGCCACGTGGGCGGCCGGCTGCCCTCGATGCCGCACATCCGGATGACCGTCGACATGCTCCGCGCGGTCGGTGCCCAGGTCGACGAGCCGGAGACCGGCGGCGAGCCGGACGTCTGGCGTGTCGCGCACAGCGCCCTGCTGGGCCGCGACCTGACGATCGAGCCCGACCTGTCCAACGCCCAGCCGTTCCTGGCGGCCGCGCTCGTCACCGGCGGCCGGGTCACGATCCCGGACTGGCCCGAGCGCACCACCCAGCCCGGTGACGCGCTGCGCGAGATCTTCACCGAGATGGGCGGCTCCTGCGAGCTGACGACGACGCCGGACGGTACGGCGCTGGTGTTCACCGGCAGCGGCCGCATCCACGGCATCGACGTGGACCTGGGCGAGGTCGGCGAGCTCACGCCGGGCATCGCGGCGGTGGCGGCGCTGGCCGACTCCCCCTCGACGCTGCGCGGTGTGGCGCACCTGCGGCTCCACGAGACCGACCGGCTGGCGGCGCTCACCAAGGAGATCAACGAGCTCGGCGGCGACGTCACCGAGACCGAGGACGGTCTGCACATCCGCCCGCGCCCGCTGCACGGCGGCGTGTTCCACACCTACGACGACCACCGGATGGCGACGGCCGGATCGATCATCGGTCTCGCCGTGAAGGACGTGCAGATCGAGAACGTGGCGACCACGGCCAAGACCTTGCCCGACTTCCCGCGGATGTGGGCCGAAATGCTCGGGGCCTGAGGTCATGCGCCGCTACGGCAAGCACACCGACGAGGACGACATCCGCTCGCGCCCCAACCGCAAGGGGAACCGCCCGCGCACCAGCATCCGGCCCAAGCACGAGGACGCGGCGGAGGGGATGGTCCTCACCGTCGACCGGGGCCGGCTCACGTGTCTGGTCGAGGACCGGGTCGTGATGGCGATGAAGGCCCGGGAGCTGGGCCGCAAGGCGGCGGTCGTCGGCGACCGGGTCGGCATCGTCGGTGACCTGTCGGGCGCCAAGGACACCCTGGCCCGGATCGTACGGATCGAGCAGCGCAGCTCGGTGCTGCGGCGTACGGCCGACGACGACGATCCCTTCGAGCGCGTGGTCGTCGCCAACGCGGACCAGCTCGCGATCGTGACCGCGCTCGCCGATCCCGAGCCGCGCCCCCGGCTGATCGACCGCTGCCTGGTCGCGGCGTACGACGGCGGTCTGGAGCCGCTGCTCGTGCTGACCAAGTCGGACCTCGCCCCGCCGGACGAGCTGCTGGAGAGGTACGGCGCGCTCGGTGTGCCCCATGTGGTCACCACACGCGAGGAGTTCGTGGACGGCCTCGCGGCGGAGCGCGTGCGCGAGCACCTGGTGGGCCGGACGACGGCGTTCGTCGGGCACTCGGGTGTCGGAAAGACGACCCTGGTGAACGCGCTGGTGCCGCAGGAGCGGCGGCGCAGCACCGGGCTTGTCAACGCGGTCACGGGCCGGGGCCGGCACACGACCACGTCGGCGCTCGCCCTGCCGCTCGCGGACGAGAAGGGGGGCTGGGTGATCGACACGCCCGGCGTACGGTCGTTCGGCCTGCACCATGTCGATCCGTCCCGCGTCATCCACGCCTTCCCCGATCTGGAGCCCGGTACGGAAGGCTGCCCGCGGGCGTGTTCGCACGACGAGCAGGACTGCGCGCTGGACGCCTGGGTGGCCGAGGGCCACGCGGATCCCGCCCGGCTGTACTCCCTGCGGCGCCTGCTGGCGACGCGGGAGCGACGCGAAGGTGACTGAGTCGTCCGCGTTTACGGTCTGCGACAACCGGTAAGTGCATAATCACACCAAGTCGGACCAAGCAGTCCCGGGCCGAGCAGTCACCGAATGACGCGGGAGGCGCAAGACCGATGGCGTGGCTGCTGGTGGTGGTCGCCGGGTTGCTGGAGACGGGCTTCGCCGTCTGCCTCAAGCTGTCGCACGGGTTCACCCGCTTGTGGCCGACGATCGCCTTCGCGGCTTTCGCCCTCGGCAGTTTCGGCCTGCTGACCATCGCGCTGAGAAAGCTCGACGTCGGACCCGCGTACGCGGTGTGGACCGGGATCGGCGCGGCCGGCACGGCCGTCTACGGCATGCTCTTCCTCGGCGACCTGGTCTCCACCCTCAAGATCGTCTCGATCACCATGGTGATCGTCGGCGTCATCGGTCTGCAGCTCTCGGGCTCGGCGCACTGACCGCGGCCCCGACCCCGCCGACAGAGGCCCGCACCAGCTGGGCGACGCCCTCTCCCACGGGCGCGATCACATAGGACAGCGCGAGGCGTACGGCGAGTTCGCAGCGCTGCGGGAGATCCGCCGGGTCGTCGGTGGAGCGCCCCTCCCGCGACCGCCGCGCCTGCCTGATCGCGGTACGCGACCGGTCCCGTACGGCCGCGAGCAGCTCGGCCGGTGCGGGAAGCCCGGCGTCCGCGCGGCGCTGGGCCGGCACGGCGGGCAGAGGCGCGCCTTCGCGCACCGGACGCGGGACGGGCAGCCTCTCGCCCCAGCAGCCGGTGAGCAGGGCGCACAGCAGCGGCCGGGCGCGGGCCTCGCCGACGGTCCACTCGGCGAGGGAGACGAGCCGTTCGGAGGGTTCGGTCCGCTGGGCCAGCAGCCGTTCCACGCCGCGCAGATAGCGGTCGGCCTCGCGCCGTACCAGAGCGCGGGCGAGGCCGTCCTTGCTGCCGAACTCGTTGTAGAGCGTCTGGCGGGAGACACCCGCGGCTCCGGCGACATCGGCCATCCGCACTCGGGGCCAGGGAAGGTCGCCGAGCGCCACGAGCGCGGCGTTCAGCAGGGACTCTCGAGCTGCGGGCATCGTCGCCTCCCCGACCGGGCATCTGTGGGCACAGGTTTGACGGGCCCGCCGGGGCTGTCAAGGGACACGGCAGCGTGCCCGGCAGCCGCCCCCGCCACCAGGAACACCCCGTTCCTCCACCGATAGAGTGGCGACCATGCCGGACTACCACGATGATCTGCGCCTCGCCCATGTCCTCGCGGACGCCGCCGACGCCACCACGATGGAGCGGTTCAAGGCCCTGGACCTCAAGGTCGAGACCAAGCCGGACATGACGCCGGTGAGCGAGGCCGACAAGGCAGCCGAGGAGCTGATCCGCGGGCATCTCCAGCGGGCACGGCCGCGCGACGCGATCCTCGGCGAGGAGTTCGGCATCGAGGGCACGGGCCCGCGGCGCTGGGTCGTCGACCCGATCGACGGCACCAAGAACTACGTGCGCGGCGTTCCGGTGTGGGCGACGCTCATCTCGCTGATGGAGGCGACAGAGGGCGGCTTCGAGCCGGTGGTGGGCGTGGTGTCCGCCCCGGCGCTGGGCCGCCGCTGGTGGGCGGCGAAGGGCGCGGGCGCGTACACCGGCCGCAGCCTGACGTCGGCGACGCGGCTCCAGGTCTCGAAAGTGGAGCGGATGCAGGACGCGTCGTTCGCGTACTCCTCGCTGAGCGGCTGGGAGGAGCAGGGGCGCCTCGACGGGTTCCTGGATCTGACGCGGGCCTGCTGGCGCACCCGGGGCTACGGCGATTTCTGGTCGTACATGATGGTCGCCGAGGGGGCGGTGGACGTCTGCGCCGAGCCCGAGCTGTCCCTGTGGGACATGGCGGCACCCGCGATCGTGGTGCAGGAGGCGGGCGGGTCGTTCACCGGCCTCGACGGCACTCCGGGCCCGCACAGCGGCAACGCCGCCGCGTCGAACGGGCTGCTCCACCGCGAACTCCTGGGCTATCTGAACCAGCGGTACTGACCCGCCCAGCGCACGCCCGCGCCATCGGAGGCTTTCGTGCGCGGCCCAACACGCCGCGCATGCCCCCTTGCTGCCCGGGTGGAGGACTGCGACTCTGAGAGTCCCCACACTTGTGAACTTGTGAATCGGTTCTCTAGCGACCCGGTACACCAAGGAGGTGGCTCCGTCCATGCTCGTTCGTGACGCCATGAGCACGGTGGTCCTCACCATCGGACCCGCACACACACTCCGCCAGGCGGCCAGTCTGATGGCCGCACGACGTGTCGGGGCGGCGGTCGTCCTCGACGGCGACCTCGGCCTCGGGATCCTCACCGAGCGCGACATCCTGAACTCGGTCGGCTCGGGTCAGAACCCTGACCTGGAGACCGCCGGAACCCACACCACCACCGACGTCGTGTTCGCCGCACCTTCCTGGACCCTGGAGGAGGCGGCCGGAGCAATGGCGCACGGCGGTTTCCGCCATCTGATCGTGACGGACGACGGCGGCCCGGTGGGCATCGTCTCCGTCCGCGACATCATTCGCTGCTGGGCTCCGGCCAGGCGGCACGCGGGATCGGTCGCGAGCTGACCGGGTTGACCCGCACGAGCGAACGGGCGCATACACACGCGGACACCGAGAGGGCCGGATCCCTTGTCCAGGGATCCGGCCCTCCGGGCTACGACAAGCGGGTCAGCCGCGCAGGGCCTGGACCGCGGCGTCGAGCCGCTTGCCGAAGTCGCCGTCCGCCTGGCGGAAGTTGTTGATCGCGCGCTCGGCGATGTCGTCGCGCGACACCTTGGCGATGAAGCCGGCGAGGTTGTCGATCAGACGGCCCTTCTCGTCCTCGGACATCAGGCGGTAGAGGTTGCCCGCCTGCACGAAGTCGTTGTCCTCGGCGTGGACGGGCGCCGGGTGGTCGCCGGTGACGCCGGTCACCGGGACCGGCTGCCACAGCGGGCGGTCGATCTGGTGCGGGCCGCCGAAGCTGTTGGGCTCGTAGTTCTTCGCGCCCTTGTGACGGCCGTCGTACAGGAGGCCGTCCCGGCTGTTCGTGCGCGCCTCGGTGGCGTGCGGGCGGTTCACCGGCAGGTGGTCGGCGTTGATGCCGACGCGGTAGCGGTGGGCGTCGCCGTACGCGAACAGGCGGCCCTGGAGCATCTTGTCCGGCGAGGGACCGATGCCCGGCACGAAGTGGGCGGGGCTGAAGACGGACTGCTCGACCTCGGCGAAGATGTTCTCCGGGTTGCGGTTGAGCTCCAGCTTGCCGATCTCGATCGGCGGGTAGTCCTCGTGCGGCCACACCTTGGTGAGGTCGAACGGGTTGAAGCGGTAGGTCGCCGCCTCGGCCGCCGGCATGATCTGCACCTGCACGGTCCACGTCGGGAAGTCACCGCGCTCGATGGCCTCGCGCAGGTCGCGCTGGTGGGAGTCGGGGTCCTCACCGGCGAGCTTGTTGGCCTCGTCCTGGGTGAGGTTCTTGATGCCCTGGTCGGTCTTGAAGTGGTACTTGACCCAGAAGACCTCGCCGGCCTCGTTGTTCCACTGGTAGGTGTGGGAGCCGTAGCCGTTCATGTGGCGGTACGAGGCGGGGATGCCGCGGTCGCCGAACAGCCAGGTCACCTGGTGGGTGGACTCGGGCGACAGGCCCCAGAAGTCCCAGACGTTGTCCGCCTCCTGGCTGCCCGTGTACGGGTCGCGCTTCTGGGTGTGGATGAAGTCGGGGAACTTGATGGCGTCCTTGATGAAGAACACCGGGGTGTTGTTGCCGACGAGGTCGTAGTTGCCCTCCTCGGTGTAGAACTTCAGCGCCCAGCCGCGCGGGTCGCGGACCGCGTCCGCCGCGCCCAGGTTGCCCGCGACGGTCGAGAAGCGCAGGAACGTCTCCGTCTGCTTGCCGACCTCGGACAGGAACTTCGCGCGCGTCCACTGCGAGACGTCACGGGTCAGCGTGAAGGTGCCGTACGCGCCGGCGCCACGGGCGTGGACCACGCGCTCCGGGATGCGCTCACGATTGAAGTGCGCGAGCTTCTCCAGCAGCAGCTGGTCCTGGACCAGAACAGGACCGCCGACGCCCGCCGTCTCGCTGTTCTGGTTGTCGGCGACCGGTGCCCCGGCCTCCGTGGTGAGCGGTCCCTGCGTCACGTGCGCCTCCTGCGTCGTTCTGCCCATTGAGCGAAATCAGCACTGCCTGCCCTTGGCATGCGCTGGTCTCGATCCTACAATAGACTTTGTCTAAGTCAAGTAGACATCCAAAGTCACACCCGTTCGGGACCTGGGTCCCTTCGCTGTTAGGCTGGCCCTATGAGTGACCTGTTGGAACGACTCCGCGGACGCGGCTGGCGCATGACCGCGCAGCGGCGCGTCGTGGCCGAGGTCCTCGACGGCGACCATGTCCACCTGACGGCCGACGAGGTCCACGCGCGCGCGGTGGAGCGCCTGCCCGAGATCTCCCGGGCCACCGTCTACAACACGCTGGGTGAGCTGGTCAGCCTCGGCGAGGTGCTCGAGGTGTCGACCGACCGCCGCGCCAAGCGCTACGACCCGAATGCCCACCGGCCCCACCAGCACCTGGTGTGCGCCCGGTGCGGCGCGATCCGTGACGTCCACCCGTCGGGCAACCCCCTGGCCGACCTCCCCGACTCGGAGCGCTTCGGCTTCACGGTCTCGGACGTCGAGGTGACCTACCGCGGCACCTGCCCGAACTGCGCTGCCGCGTAGCACGAAACCACCGAGAAGGGCCCCGACGGAAACGTCGGGGCCCTTCTTCGTCAGGTCGCGTCTTCGTCAGGTCGCGGGGCCGGACCGGTCGCCGGGCCGGATCCCGGGTGATCGACGGTCCGGTGAGGCTGTCGACCGGCCGGACATGACCGAAGGCCCGGATCTCGAGGATCCGGGCCTTCGTTTCAGTAGCGGGGACAGGATTTGAACCTGCGACCTCTGGGTTATGAGCCCAGCGAGCTACCGAGCTGCTCCACCCCGCGTCGGTGAACACCACCTTACGGGACCCCCTGGACCAGAGCAAATCCCTTCCCGGGGCCCCGCCGCTACGCGGTCAGCTCCTGGATCAGCGCCTCGCGCAGCTTCGCCGCACGCTCGGCGACCTCGGCCGGCCCCAGCTCGACCGCTCTGGCGCACCAGAGCTGCCCCTCGGCGAGCTCGCCCCTGCGAGCGGCGAGCAGCGCGAGCCGCAGGGCGGCCCTGCCGTGGCCGGCCCGCGCCGCGCGGGTCCACCACAGGGCGGCCTCCCGCTCACTGCCCTCGCGGGCGAGGAGCAGTCCGAGGTTGAACGCGCCGCTGCGGCTGCCGGCCTCCGCGGCCTCGCGGTACCAGCGGGCCGCCTCGGCGGTGTCCCCGCGGGCGGCGGCGAGCATGCCGACCCGCACCTGGGCGCGACGGTGCCCCTGCTCCGCGGCACGCTCGTACCACTCCTCGCACTCGCTCTTCTCCGCCATCGGCTCGCCGAGGGCCGGCGGACCCGGCGGCGGGCGGCGCGCGTCCAGCACCGTCGCGAGCCGGAACGCGGCCTCGGCGCTCCCGCCGCCCGCCGCGCACCGCAGGTGGCGCTCGGCGGCCTGTTCGTCGCCCTCCTTGAGCCGGGCGATGCCGACCTGGAGCGCGGCCTCGGTGTGACCGGCCGCCGCGGCCCGCTCGTACCAGGACAGCGCGGTGCGGTCGTCGTCCCGGCCGACGTGGAGGATGCCCAGGTTGAACGCCGCGTCGACGCTGCCCGCCTCGGCCGCCTTGGAGAACCAGGGCTCGGCCCCGGCGTGGTCCCCTGCCTGCAGGAGCAGGACGGCGAGCGCGTTGGCGGCCTCGCGGTGCCCGGCGTAGGCGGCCCGGCGGTACCACTGCTCGGCCTGGGCCGTGCGGTCCTGGGCGGCGCACAGCAGTCCGAGGTTGTACGCGCCGTTGACGTCGCCCGCGTCCATGGCGGCGCGGTACCAGCGCTCGGCGCTCTGCGCCTCGCCACGGGCGGCGTGCAGCGCGCCGAGGGCGTTCGCCGCGTTGCCGTCGCCTTCCTGGGCGGCACGCAGCCACCACACGGCGGCACTCTCCTCGTCGCCCGCGTCCCGCAGCAGGAACCCCAGCGCGCAGGCGGCCCGGGCCTCGCCGTCCTTCGCGGCCGTCAGGTACCAGCGGCCGGCCTCCTTCAGCTCGCCGCGCTTCTCGAGGATGGCGCCGAGATGCAGGGCGGCGCGCCGGTGCCCGCGGGCGGCGGCCTGCCGGTGCCACTGAACGGCCTCGTCGAGCAGACCCGGATCACGCGCGCCGCCCGGACGGGCGGCCTCGGCCTCGGCGAGCACGCGCAGCCCGGCATCCGTCTGCCAGACGGCCCCGCCGCCCCCGGCCACGTCGCCGTCCCCGCTCGTTCCGCCCGCCGCGCGGGCGCCCCCTTCGGCACCCGTGCCGGGAACGCGGCGGCCGCCTCGCATACCGCCCATGGCTGCGCCCTCGTCCCGGCGCCCGGCCGGTACGGGTGCGGGACGGGACGGTGTGGCGGCCGGACCGAGCGGGCCGATGCCCTCGCCCTTGCGTGCCTCCTCCGCGGCCCGGCGCTCCAGCGCCCTGGCGAGGCGGTAGGCGGCCTCGCGGTGGCCCTGCTCGGCCGCCGTGCGCAGCCAGCGCTCCGCCCCGTCCTCGCCGCGGTGCTCCAGCAGGTCGGCCAGCGCGTACGCCCCGAGGGCATGGCCCTGTTCGGCGGACTGCCGCAGCCAGTACTCGGCGGCCGGTTCGTCGCCGCGTTCGCGGAAGTGCCGCCCGAGTGCGTGCGCGGCGGCCGCCGAACCGGCGACCGCGGCGATACGCCACCAGCCGGCCGCCTCGTCCGCGTAGCCGCGCTGGTGCAGCAGGACGCCCAGGTTGTTGGCGGCCGCGCGGTCGCCGTCGGCGGTCGCGCCGCGCAGGTAGGGCTCGGCGCCGTCCAGATCCCCCCGGCGCAGCAGGAGTGCGCCGAGCACACTCATCGAGGCCGTGTCGCCGTGGTCCGCGGCGCTGCGGTGGCGTGCTTCGACGCCGGCGGTCTCCTCGGCGTCGACGTTCTCCGTGGCGCCGAGGCCACCGGTCCTGACGACGTTGTCGCCGCGGTCCGAAGCATTCACCGCGTCCACCGCCTCGACGGCGTCGACGGAATGCACCGCGTCCGCCGCGCTTCCGGCATGCGGCTGCACAAACCGCTCTGTCTCCAACAGAGTTGCCCTGTCCCCCATAAATTCCATCGTCGCACCACCTGCAACCCGCGTACACCTGGTATACAGCAGCCAGTGAGGTCACTTCAGCGTTTTGTCGACATGCCCACAGAGAGATAAGTCAAACACGCCAACCCCCAACTCGCGCACTCCGGCACGCACTTCGGGGAAGAACCCCCCGAAGGTGTCGGGTCAGCACGAAGAGGGCCCGGATCCTCAAGGATCCGGGCCCTCTTCTTTCCAGTAGCGGGGACAGGATTTGAACCTGCGACCTCTGGGTTATGAGCCCAGCGAGCTACCGAGCTGCTCCACCCCGCGTCGTTGTTCCGTAAAGGTATCACGACGCGGGGCGGATCCCGTCATCCGCCCTGGTCGGGCTCCTTCAGCCGGGCCTCGGCGTCAGCGGCCCGCTGGAGCGCCTGCTGCAGCGCGTCCTGCGCCTTGCCGTAGGCCGTCCAGTCGCCCCGCTTGATGGCCGCCTGGCCGTCCGAGTACGCCTTCTGCGCATCCTGGATGGCGTCCTTGAGCGCCGCGTCGCCCGTGGCGGGCGGCTCGGTGGGCTGCGTCGGCGGCTCGTCGGGCTCGGTCGGCGGGGTGGTGGTCCCGTCGTCCGGTGCGCCCTCGCCGAAGACCTGCGAGAGCGCGCCGCCGAGATCGTCGGCGAAGCCGATCCGCTGGCCGTACACCACGGCCACCTTGCTCAGCAGCGGGAACTCCGAGCCGCGGCCCTGGGCGTAGATCGGCTCGACGTACAGGAAGCCGCTGTCCAGGGGAACGGTCAGCAAGTTGCCGTACTTGATGGTCGAGTCGGCGCCCTTGAGGTCGCGGACGAAGGTGGCGATGGGGTCGTGCCTGTTGAGCCGGCTCTGCACCTGCTCCGGGCCGTCGACCTTGTCGTCCGTCACGCGCATCAGTCTGATCTTGCCGTAGTCGCGGCTCATGGCGTCGGCGTCGACCGCCATGAACGCCCGCAGGTTGGGCCGTCCACTGGGGGTGAAGGTCGTCGTCAGCGCGAACTGCTGCTTCTCCTGCCCCGGCAGCTTGAGGGACAGGTAGTACGGCGGGACCGCGTTGCTGTCGGCCTTGGTGGGGTCGTTCGGCACCTGCCAGGCGTCGCTCGCGTTGTAGAACGGAGCGGGCTCGGTGACGTGGTAGAGCGACAGCAGCTCACGCTGGACCTTGAACATGTCCTGCGGGTACCGCAGATGGGCCTTCAGCTCGTCCGGGACCTCGGCCTTCGGCTTGACCGTGCCGGGGAACGCCTTCTTCCACGTCTTGAGGACCGGGTCGTTCTCGTCCCACTCGTACAGGGTCACGGTGCCGTCATAGGCGTCGACCGTGGCCTTCACCGAGTTCCGGATGTAGTTGACCTGGTTCTGCTGGGCGACCACCGCGCGCTGGCGGTCGGTCAGCGAGTCGGAGGTGGTCTCCCCGAGCGTCGTGCGGGACGCGTACGGATAGCCGTTGGTCGTGGTGTAGGCGTCGACGACCCACTGGATCCGCTTGCCCACGACCGCCGGGTAGGCGTCGCCGTCGATGGTCAGCCACGGGGCGACCGCTTCGACGCGCTCCTTGGGCGTGCGGTTGTAGAGGATCTTCGAACCGTCGCCGATCGCACCCGAGTACAGGATCTGCGGCTCGTTGAACGCCACGGCGTACGCGGCGCGGTTCAGCGCACCGGAGAGGTCGATGCCGCCCTTGCCCGCGTAGCTCGTGGTGACCTGGCCGCCGCCGTCCTTCTCGTAGTCGAGCTCCTTCTGGGGCCCGCCCACGATCGAGTACTGGGTGGTCTTCTCGCCGTAGTAGATCCGCTGCTCGTAGTCGCCGAGGCTGCCCTTGGAGGGGAGGCCGGACTCGGTGAACTCCGGGGCCCCGCCGGTGCCCTTGGCCGTGTCCGTGCCCTTGGCGGCGACGGCGCCGTAGCCGTGGGTGTACGTGAAGTGGTCGTTGATCCAGTTGCGCTTGTCGACGCCCTGGAGGTTGATCTCACGCAGACCGATGACGGTGTCCTGGCCCTTGTACCGGTCGATGTCCAGCGTGGAGGGGAACTGGTAGTACTTCCGCCCCTGCTCCAGCTGCTGGAACGTCGGCGAGACGATGTTGGGGTCGTTTATCCGGTAGCTGGCCGCCGAGTCGGCGTCCTCGCGCTGCTGCTCCGCGTCCTTGATCTGTCCGCGGCCCGAGTAGTCCGTCGGCTTCACGCCGTCGATGCCGTACGCCTTGCGCGTCGCCTCGATGTTCTTGCGGATGTACTCGGCTTCCTTGGCCTGCTCGTTCGGCTGGACCTGGAACTTCTGCACGATCGCCGGGTAGAGCCCGCCGATCAGGATCGCGGAGAGCACCATGAGCCCGAAGCCGATCACCGGCAGCTGCCAGGTCCGGCGCCACAGCGTGGCGAAGAACAGCACGGCGCAGATCACCGCGATGCAGAACAGGATCGTCTTGGCCGGCAGATACGCGTTGGCGTCGACGTAGCGCAGGCCGGTCCAGTTGCTCGTGGCCTTGAAGTCGCTGGACTTCACCGCGAGCCCGTACCGGTCGAGCCAGTACGCCACGGCCTTGAGCGCCACGAACAGTCCCAGCAGCACCGACAGGTGGCCGGTGGCGGCGCCCGTCGCCCGCGCGCCCGGGCTGGTGATCCGCAGCCCGCCGTACAGGTAGTGGGTCATGGCGGCGGCGATCAGGGACAGCACGACGGCCGCGAAGCCGAAGCCGAGCAGGAAGCGGTACCACGGCAGGTCGAACGCGTAGAACGCCACGTCCATCTTGAACTGCGGGTCCTTCTGGCCGAAGGGCACGCCGTTCACCCACATCAGCCACGTCCGCCACTGGCTGGTGGCGGAGGCGCCGGCGATCAGCCCGATCAGAGCGGTGATCGCGAGGAGCACCCACTTCTTGTAGGGGGCGATGCCCATGCGGTACCGGTCGAGGCTCTGCTGCTCCAGCGACATCGCGCTGAGCGGCGGCCGCAGCCGGTGGGCCAGCCAGATGTTCACGCCGACGGCCGCTGCCATGAGCAGGCCGAAGACGGCGAACAGTCCGATCTTGGTCCACAGAGTGGTCGTGAAGACGGAGGAGTACCTGACGGAGCGGTACCAGAGCCAGTCGGTCCAGAACCCGGAGAACATGACGAACACCATGGCCAGAACGGCCAGGACACCCATGGTCATGAGCAGGGTGCGGACTCGCCGGGACGGCCGGCCCACTCTCATCCGTGGCCCGGTCGGGCCTCCGCCGCGGTCCGGCATCTGGAAAGCCAACGTGCGCACCTCGAAGTTCGCGGTCGTGTGATTCGGGCCCCGCGATCGTAGAGCCCCACTGATGCAACTTACTGAGGCTTTACCTAGTTCCCGCCGCGGGGCAGGAAGGAGGCAGGATATTGACCATGTCCAACGCTTCTTCCCCCGCCCCCGACAACCAGCCCCCTTCGGGCCCGATCGCCGCGAGCCCGCTCACCCGGGCCGTGCTCGAGATCGACGAGTACGCGGCCACGCTCGGCTGGGACCAGCCGGCCCGGCTGTTCGCCCTCGTCGACACCGCTCAGCTGCGTTCCCAGGAGCCGGGTCTCGCCGCCCAGCTCGGCCTCGACGAGGGCGACTCGGCCGCCCCGCTCACCCCGATCGAGCAGGACGAGATCCCGGCCGGCACCCCGCTCGACGAATTCCTCGGCACGATCGCCTGGCCCGACGCGGTCGCGGGCTGCGCGCTGACGGTGGAGCGCCTGATGCTGCCGCCGTCCGCCGAGGCCTCCGTTCCGGACGGCCTCGACGAGGCGGCCCTGACCAAGTGGGTCGCCTCGCACCCGGACCGCCAGGAGGTCCGGATGACGGTGGCCGTGCTCCGCGACGGGGCCCGGGAGTCGGCCCTGCGTCTGCGCGAGAAGGACTCGCCGAACGAGGTGCTCACGGGCGGCGGCCTGGTGCCGGGCCTCGCCGAGGCCCTGTCGGCGACGTTCGAGGACTGACCGAGCCGAAGGGCTCGGACGCGGCGCGGGCGCCGCTGACGCGCGGATCGCTCTGCGCGTCGGCGGCGCCCTCGCGCCGTGTGCCCCGCCCCGCCGTATTGCGGCCGGCGGCCCGCGTCTGCCCGGGCTCAGCCCTTCGTGCAGCTCGGCAGGTCCTCGGTGTCGCCCGAGCGGATCTTCGCCAGGGACTTCGTCGCGTCGGCGATCGTGTCTACCTTGACCAGCGTCAGGCCGTCCGGGGTGTCGGAGGCGGCGGAGGCGCAGTTGTCGGCGGGGGTCATGAAGAACTGGGCGCCGGCCTTGCGGGCGCCGACGAGCTTCATGTCGATTCCGCCGATCGGGCCGACCTTGCCCTCGTCGTCGATCGTGCCCGTCCCCGCGACGAACCTTCCGCCGGTGAGGTCCTCCTCCGTCAGCTTGTCGACGATGCCGAGGGCGAACATCAGGCCGGCGCTCGGGCCGCCGACATCGGCGAGGTGGATGTCGATGGTGAACGGGAAGGTGTGGTCGGTCCCGGCCTGGATGCCGACGATCGCGCGGTTGTCGTCCTGGGCCCTGACCGTGGTGATCGTGACCTTCCGGGTGCCCTGGGGCTCCTTGTTGCCCGCCTTCTCGGCAGCGGCGGCCGCCTTGGCGGGGACGACGGTGAAGACGACGTCCTCGCCCGGCTTGTGCTTCACGACCTGCTCGGCGACGTCCCCGGGCTCCTTGATCTCGGTGCCGTCCACCGCGCGGATGACGTCGCCGGCGTGCAGCCTGCCCTCCGAGGGGGAGCCCTTGACGACGGTGGAGACGACCACCCGCGACGTCACCGGGATCTTCAGCTCCCGCAGGGCCGCCACCTTGGCGCTCTCCTGGGACTGGCTGAACTCCTCGGCGTTCTCCTGCGTCGACTGCTCCTCGGTCTTCCCGTCGGGGTAGAGGGTGTCGTGCGGCACCACCACGTTGTCGTCGGCCAGCCAGCCGTAAAGTGCCTCGACGAGGCTCATCTCGTAGTCCGCCCCGGTCACCCTGACGGTCGTCATGTTGAGGTGCCCGCTGGTCGGGAAGGTCTTGCGGCCGGAGATCTTGAGCACCGGCTCGCCGTCGGCGGAGCCCAGCGTGTTCACCGTCGGGCCGGGCGACATCTCCGCGTACGGGACCTTGAAGAAGACGCCTGCGCAGAGAAGCGCGATGAAGACGAGGGTGGAGGCGAGCATCGTCGCAGTGCGGCGTGGCATGGAACGACAGTACGGGACGAGCCTGTGCGAGTACGGCCGGGGCCGTTCCGTACGAGGGCCTCCCGGCACCTGCGTACGCGCGGGTTCACTGTCGGACGACATCCGTACCGGAGGCAGCCTTCTCCATCGCGTCACGGAAGCGCGCGTACCCGGCGAGCTCGGCGATGTCCCCGCTCGTGCGATTCCGCTGAGCCCAGCCGGCCCATATCGCCGCACCGACAGCAGCGAAAAGCGGAATCAGCAACCAGGCCAGAACTGCCATCGCGACCTCCCTACCCCATGAGTGAACGCAACTGAGTGATCAGCAGATTAGTCTCATCCGCGAGATCAACGCTCATGGCAGGGGTGCGGTTACGCAAATCGGGGCGGATGAGCGCGGAGCGGGTTTCACGGGCGGAAACGCACTGACGGCTCGTCAGGGAACCGGCGCGAAGACGGCGCCGGCGCTCAGCAGGCTCCCACCCTCCCCCTGCCTTCGGCGGGGGACGCCAGTCCTGTGCTTGGGGCTCAACAGGCTCCGACCCACTCCTCGGTGCCGTCCGAGAATTTCTGGTGCTTCCAGATCGGCACCTCGTGCTTGAGGTCGTCGATCAGCTTCCGGCACGCCTCGAACGCCTCCCCCCGGTGCGGGCACGAAACCGCGACCACCACCGCGAGATCCCCGACCGCCAGGTCACCCACACGGTGGACGGCGGCGAGCGCCCTGACGGGGTACTCGGCGGCCACCTTCTCGGCGATGCGGCGCATCTCCGCCTCCGCCGTCGGATGGCAGGAGTAGCCCAGCGTGTCGACGTCGGCGCCGCCGTCGTGGTTGCGCACGGTGCCGACGAACAGCGCGGTGCCGCCCGCGGCGTCGTCGCCCACGGCCGCGAAGACCTCGTCGAGGGAGAGCGGAGTGTCACGGATCGCGAGCAGCCGGATGGGGTCCTGCGCCGCCTGCTCGCCGGGGTGGTCGTACGTGCGTGCCATGGGGACATCGTGCCCCATGGCACCGAACGGGCGGAACAGCCTCTCGCACGGATCGGCACCGGCCGGGCTTGGAGCCTCCTACAGGGACGACGTGCTCCGGCTAGATCCGGCGGCGCGCCTTGCGGGCGCGCCGCACCAGCGCCGCCGTGCCCAGCAGCGCGACCGTCGCGCCCGCGGCGCCGGCGGCCGTGGCGTCCTTGCGGCCGAGGCGGCGGCCCGCGACGGTGTGCCGGCCCTCGACCTCCTCCAGCAGGGCGGCCAGCACCTCCTCGTTCGTCCACCGCGGACGCCAGCCCGCGTCGTGCAGCCGGCTCACGCTCACCACCCAGGGGTGCATCGTGTACGCGAGGTCGCCCGCCGGGGACGGCGTGAGGCCGATGCGGTGCAGACGTGCGGCCGCGCCCAGCGCCACCGCCGAGGGCAGCTCCATCCGGCGGATGCCGCTGAGCTCCTCGACGTCCTCCTGCTCCAGCCATCCGTCGCAGCCGACGGCGAGCTCCCCCTCGACCTTCTCCAGCGCCGCGTACTCCAGAGCGCCCACGAGGTCCTCGACATGGCAGAACTGCCAGGTGGGCCGGGATCCGGCGACCACGAGCAGCCGGGGCGACTCGAAGTAGCGGGTCAGCGCGGTGTCGGTGCCGCCGACGAGAACGGCCGGCCTGACCACGGTGACGTTCAGCCCGGGATGGGCACGGGGAGCGCGGCGGCCGAGGCGTTCGATCTCCAGCAGGTCGCCGACGCCGGTCGCCTCGGCGGTCGCGCGCAGCTCGGCGTCCTCGGAGAGCGGGATGTCGTTGTCGGGCAGCGCCCCGTAGACCATGGCGGAGGTGCACAGGACGACCCGGTGGACGCCGGCCGCGGCGGCGGCGGTGAGGACGGTCTGCGTACCGCGCACGTTGTATGCGGTACGGGCGGCCGAGTCGGTCTCCAGGTCGAGGTCCAGCGCGAGGTGCACCACCACGTCGGCGCCCCGCAGCTTCTCCGCGATCGCCGGGTCACGGACGTCGAGCACGTGCCAGTGCGCTTCGGGGACCTCGCCGCGGCGCTCGTCGATCGCGATGACCTGCTTGATCTCGTCGGACGCGGCAAGGCGCCTGGTGAGCAGGTCACCGACGCCCGTGGCGGCACCGGTGACGGCCACGACGGGGCCACGCCCCTCGGGCACGCGGCCGGCGGCCGCGGTTGAGTGGTTTCGCGCTGCGCGAACCTGCGGATCTGGG
Organism: Streptomyces sp. NPDC002867; assembly: GCF_053591895.1. NCBI lineage: Bacteria > Bacillati > Actinomycetota > Actinomycetes > Kitasatosporales > Streptomycetaceae > Streptomyces > Streptomyces sp. NPDC002867. The sequence goes on from NZ_JBSFUR010000034.1 coordinate 25,365, forward strand.
GAACTCACCAGGCGTCTCCAGCGGTTGTCTTCAGTACGCAAGCGAATGACGCATACGCACCAGGTGGCGTCCATCCTGCCGCAGGCCACGTGCCGGCGGGGCACCGAGCCCGCAAGCGGCCCGGATGTCGAAGCCGCACGGCCCCCCGGCCGCATAGGCTGGGTGGTGTTGTCGGGCAGTCGCCGCCGGCGGAAAGCCGGTGGCCCTACGAGCCGAGGAAACCCGTGAGTGACACCCCATTCGGATTCGGCCTTCCGCCGGAGGAGCCGGAGAACGGCGACGAGGGCAAGAAGAGGAATCCCGCCGGAGGTGGCCAGGGCTCCGGCGGGTCCCCGTCCAATCCCTTCGGCTTCGGCTTCGGCGAGGGCGGCGGGGACAACCCCTTCGCCGCCATGTTCGGCTCGCTGAACCCCAACGATCTCGGCGCGGCGTTCCAGCAGCTCGGCCAGATGCTGAGCTACGAGGGCGGCCCGGTGAACTGGGACATGGCCAAGCAGATCGCCCGCCAGACGGTGGCCCAGGGCACGCCCGACGGCACCAAGGACGCGAGCGTCGGCCCGGTGGACCGCACCGCGGTCGAGGAGGCCGTGCGGCTGGCCGACCTGTGGCTGGACGGCGCGACCTCGCTGCCCTCGGGCGCGAGCACGGCCGTGGCGTGGAGCCGCGCGGAGTGGGTAGAGGCGACCCTTCCGGCGTGGCAGCAGCTCGTCGACCCGGTCGCCGAGCGCGTCGGTCTCGCCATGGGCGACGTGCTGCCCGAGGAGATGCAGGCCATGGCGGGCCCGCTGATCGGCATGATGCGCTCCATGGGCGGGGCGATGTTCGGCCAGCAGATCGGGCAGGCGGTCGGCGTCCTGGCCGGCGAGGTGGTCGGCTCGACCGACATCGGTCTGCCGCTGGGCCCGGCCGGCAAGGCCGCGCTCCTCCCGTTGAACGTGGAGGCCCTCGGCAAGGACCTCGGCGTGCCGAAGGAGGAGGTGCGGCTGTACCTCGCGCTGCGCGAGGCGGCCCACCAGCGGCTCTTCGCCCATGTGCCGTGGCTGCGCTCGCACCTGTTCGGAGCGGTCGAGGGGTACGCCCGCGGGATCAAGGTGGACACGTCCAAGCTGGAGGACGTGGTCGGCCAGTTCGACCCCTCGCACCCCGAGCAGCTGCAGGAGGCGCTGCAGCAGGGCATGTTCCAGCCGGAGGACACCCCGGAGCAGAAGGCGGCCCTGGCGCGCCTGGAGACGGCCCTCGCGCTGGTCGAGGGCTGGGTCGACGCGGTGGTCCACGAGGCCGCCTCGACCCGTCTCACGTCCGCGGGCGCGCTGCGCGAGACGCTGCGCAGGCGCCGCGCGTCCGGCGGCCCGGCGGAGCAGACGTTCGCCACACTGATCGGGCTGCAGCTGCGTCCGCGCAGGCTGCGGGACGCATCGCGGCTGTGGGCCTCGCTCACGGACGCGCGCGGTGTCGACGGGCGTGACGCCCTGTGGGAGCACCCGGACATGCTGCCGACCGCGACCGACCTGGACGACCCGGACGGCTTCGTGCACCGCGAGCAGCTGGACTTCTCCGAGCTGGACAAGATGCTCGGCGAGGCCGCCGGCGGCCGCACGTCGCCGAACCTCGACAAGCCGGACGCCGCCCAGGGGAAGCCGGGAGAGTCCGGCGAGAAGCCCGAAGGACCGGCCGGCGGCGAGGACGACACCGACAAGTGAGCCTCCACGACGACGCCGTCCTCGTGCTGAAGGGCTACGAGGCCCGCGAGGACGGCCAGGCCGCACTGCGGCAGACGTATCTGGACCATCTGGCGGCGCATCCGGACGGGATGTGGAAGTCCTGCGGTGCGGGTCATCTCACCGCGAGCGCCCTGGTCGTCGACCCGGAGCGCGGGCGGGTGCTGCTGACGCTGCACCGGAAGCTCGGCATGTGGCTGCAGATGGGCGGCCACTGCGAGCCGCAGGACACGACCCTGGCCGCGGCGGCGCTGCGCGAGGCCACGGAGGAGTCCGGGATCCCGGGGCTGTCGCTGCTGCCCGGCGGCCCGGTCACCCTCGACCGGCACGCGATCCCCGCGCCGTGCCACTGGCACCTGGACGTGCAGTACGCGGCACTGGCCCCGGCCGGTGCCGCCCCCGCGATCAGCGACGAGTCACTGGACCTGCGCTGGTTCGCCTACGACGAGGTGGCGGGTGTCGCCGACGCCTCGGTCGTGCGGCTCCTGGAGCGCACGCGGGCCGCGCTGTAGCACCTGCGCGTAAGGGGCGGTCGCCTTGGGGTCTCCCCGCCGAAGGCAGGGGACGGCGACCGCCCCTTACGCATGTCCTCGTCAGTTCCAGGCGTTGTTCTGGTTCTGCGCCTGGGCGCCGTGCTGGCCCACGCCGTACTGGGCGCGCAGGCCCTGCCCGAGGTCCGCGTTCTGCGGGGGCATGACCTCGCTGGGCTGGACGAGGGCGAAGCCCTGCCCGAGGAAGCTCAGCTCCCAGCCCTCCCCGGTGTTGCCGCGGCGGCGGCGCACGTTCGAGGAGTGCGTCTGGGCCTGCATCTGCACGCGCAGCGCGGAGGACCAGGCCACGATGGCGTCGGCGTCCACGTTCACGTACTTGTCCGGCGTCACCTGCATCATCAGGGGCTGGCCCGACGTCATCAGCGCGACCTTGCCCCGGCCGGAGACGTTGAGCTGGTACTTGCCGGATCCGGAGATGCCGTACTGGCTGTCCACCGCGATGACCTCGGTGTGCAGCGTGGAGTCGAGCGCCAGCACATAGGCGCTGTCGACGGTCATGCCCTCCTGGTCCACGTCGACGACGTGGACGTACTGGGCGAGATTGGCGAAGTAGACGGTGCCCTGGCCCGAGCAGCGCATCAGGTCGAGGCCCTCACCGGTGTTGGCGCGGGCCCTGCGCTGGCTGCTCGTCTGGTACTCGCCGTCGAAGTCGACCAGTCCCTGGTAGGCGACCATCGCGCCCTTGCGGGCGAGGATGTCGTCGTGCCCGGTCAGGGTGACCCGCAGCAGCTGCGGGTTCTGCACGACGTAGCGGTCCTGGGACTGCTGCTCGGCGTAGCCGAAAAGCGGACTCTGCATGGTGTGTTCTCGCTCCCCCTCAGCCCCGGATCCGCAGGCGGTCGGTGCTGTCCTCACTCGGCTGTACGACGACGATGCCCTGGCCCGAGAAGGCCATCTGGTACGCCTCTCCGCTGCCCCGCCCGATCAGTGAGGAGGCCTTGAAGCTGCGCTTGCCCTTCACCTTGAGGTTCGGGGACCAGGCGACGAGGGCGTCCGGGTCGACGTACGTCTCGTCCTCCCCGCGGCCGCAGTCGACGACGATGGGCGTGCCGCGGGAGGTGAGGGCGACCCAGCCGGTGCCGGCGACCTCCACGTTCCACAGGCCCTGTCCGGCGAACTTGGCGAGGCCCTTGACCTTCTCGACGCCCCACTGGAGGTGGGCGTCGAAGGCCAGGAGGTTGGTGCCGTTGACCGAGAGCGAGTCGTTGTTGAGGTTGATCACGACGACGTCGGCGCCGTAGTCGGCGAGGTAGAGCAGCCCGTCGCCGGAGCACTTCATGAGGGGCGCGCCTTCGCCGGTCACCCACTGGGAGGCGATCTGGCGGACGGCGGGCGGGTTGGGCTCGTACTGGACGAATCCTTCGTAGGCGACCATGGAGCCGGTGCGTGCGTACAGGTCCTGGCCGGTGGCCATGGCGACCTTGAGCATGGTGCGGCCGTGGTTCTCCATCCGGGCCGCGACGGGGGTCGGGGCGAAGCCCGCGAGTTGCTGGTTCATGATCCGGGCTCCCTCAGACCTCGTAGGGCTGGACGACGATGAAGTTGCCGGGGGCACCCCGGAACTGGAGGTTCACGGTCTCACCGCTGTGTCCCGGGTAGGCGTTGCGGCGCAGCCGGACCTGGCTGGAGAGGATGACCTGCGAGGCCGCCGACCACGCGACGATCGCGTTGCTGTCCGCGAACGTCGTGGGCGTGACCGGCAGGACGACGGGGACGCCGTGCGTCTTGACGACGACGGTGCCGGTGCCCTGGAACATCATCGTGAACAGCGCGCCGCCGGGGATGCCGTGGCCCTCGATGCGCCGGACCTCGTGCTGCAGCGACTCGTCGAAGGCGAGCACGTTCTCGGCGGAGACGCAGATGCCGTCGCCCTGCAGCTCGATCGAGTGCAGGTGTGCGCCGTTCTCCGCGAGGAAGACCTGGCCGCGTCCGCTGCAGCGCATCAGCTGCATCTCCTGGCCCGTGGCGTTGCCGACGACACGGCCGGCGAAACCGGCGCCCTTGTAGCTGAAGTCGACCTTGCCCTGGTACATGACCATGCTGCCCTGACGGGCGAGCACGGGCGTACCGCCCATGGTGAGGTCGACCCGCATCATCTGCTGGTTCTGCGGGGTCCAGCGCTGGCCGGTGGGCGTCTCGCGGTAGGGCTGGAGGGCCGACTGGAGGCCGGCGCCGGTCTGCGGCACGCCCTGGGGGACTCCCTGCGGGGCGCCCTGGGGCATACCGGGCTGCTGGCCGTACGGACCGGGGGCAGGCTGGCCGTACGGCATTCCCGGCGGCGGGACCTGTCCGGGAATCTGGCCGGGGACCTGCCCCGGGACCTGGCCGTACTGCGGCTGCTGGGGCTGCGGCTGGCCGTACGGGGACGGCGCCGGCGGCGGCACGGTGCCGGCCGGGGGCGCCATGGGTGCCGCCATGGTCGGAGCGGCGTGCACCTGCGGCCCCGGTGCGGGGGCGTGTGGGGCGGGAGCCGGGGCCGCGGGGGCCCCGAAGGCGGGGGCGGGCTGCGGGGGCTGGGGAGCCTGCGGGGCCTGAGGAGCACCGAAGGCGGGCGCGGGCGCGGCAGGGGCCGCGGGCGGGGCGAAGGAGGGCGCGGCGGCCTGCGGCTGCTGCGGTGCGGGCTCCTCCTCGGCGACCTCTCCCCCGAAGTTCTTCAGCAGCGCCTCGAGGCCGCCGTCGAAGCCCTGGCCGACGGCGGCGAACCGCCACACGTCCTTGAGGTAGAAGTCGCCCAGCATCACCGCGCGCTCGGTGCTGAACTCGGAGCCGTTGAAGGCGTACCTGACGACCTCTTCGCCGCCCGCGACGATCCGGATGTGACCCGGACCGATCTGCGACATCTGCCCGGCGCCGTCGATCGTGGCGGTGAAGGACAGCTTGTGGATGCTCGCCGGGATGCGGTCCAGAGTGACGCGGAACGACTCGGTGTCACCGGCCTGCGCGCCGAGAAGCTGAATGGACTCCTCGGGCGACTTCGGCTGGTTGAAGAAGATGAAGTACCGGTCGTCGGAGAGCTGCTCGTTCGCGTCGAGGCCGAAGCAGCTGATGTCGAAGGTCAGTCCAGGAGCAGCGATCTGCACACCTACGTACAGATCCGTTCCCGGCGTCAGATCACTGATCTTGGCCTTGTGGCCCCGTTGGAATTCCCTGGCCATGCGTTACGACCGTCCCCCATCCCGAAATACGAATGCGTCGCGCCAGGCTAACCGCTTGCGGCGACATTGAGCCAAGCCGGTACACATTCGGTACAGGACCGTCGACACCCGATCCGGAACGGGACATTGACGGCCTCACATCGCACCGGGCCGCCGCTCCGCGCGCCCCGGCGGCGCTCACTCCTCGCGTGCGGCGGGGAGGTGCGGCAGCCGGCCTGCGGCGACGACACCTTCGAGGTAGCCGCGGGCCCTCTCGGTACGGGGATAGGCCTCCAGCAGCCGCCAGAAGCGCGGCCCGTGCCCGGGGACCAGCAGGTGGGCGAGTTCGTGGACGAGCACGTAGTCGACGACGTACTCGGGCATGCCCTGCAACCGGTGCGAGAGCCGGATGCTGCCCTCGGCCGGAGTGCACGAGCCCCAACGGGTGTTCTGATTCGTCACCCATCGCACGGAGGTCGGCCTTGCCCGTCCGTCGAAGTACTGCTCCGACAACCGCTCGGCACGCTCGTACAGTTCGCTGTCGCCGAGGACGCGCTTGCTCTCCTGCGCCGCGAGCTTGTCCAGCATCACGCCGACCCACCGGCGCTCCTCGGCCTCGGACATCCGGGCGGGAATCAGCACGATGGTGCGGTCGCCCTCGCGGTACGCGGAGACCGTTCTGCTGCGCCGGGCGCTCCTGCGGACCTCGACCGCACTCGTGACGGGCCCGCGGTGCGGGTGACGACCGGCGTTTCGCGTGGTTCCCGCGCCGCGCGCTGAGTTCTCCCCGGTGAGTGGCGGGGAAGGGTCGACGGGCACGCCCCGACGTTACCCGCTGTCAGTACGGGAAGTCCCGACTCGGGGACGGTTCTCGCTTGATCCACTCCATGGCTGCACGATTTGAACGACTAACACCCCGCACCTGTGGACAACTTTTCACACGCCTCGGCGCGGACGGGCATTCTGACAGCGGTCCGAAGAGGGAAGACCAGGAAATTCAACGGGGAACGGGGACGGATATGCATCCGATGATGAAGCCTGCCCTGCGGCGGGCATGGCGCGACCGCCAGTCCGTGCAGGTCGGGGTGACACGCGCCCATGCGGTGACGGTGGGGCCGCTGGACACCGCGACCGGCTCGCTCATCGACCTGCTGGACGGCACCCGGGGACTGGATCTCCTGCGTGCCGAGGCGCGCACGAGGGGGCTGCCGGACGGGCGGGCCGACGCGCTGGTCGGCCGGCTGGCGGCCGCGGGGCTCCTGGACGACCCGAAAGCGGGCGGACCGGCCGCGGACTCGCTGCGCAGGAGGCCGGACGCCGTCGACCGGCTGCGTCCGGACCTGGCCTCCCTGTCCGTGGTCCACCCCGAGCCGGGCGGTGCGATGCGGAGGCTGGCGGCGCGGCGGGCCATACGGATCCAGGTGCGCGGCGCCGGACGCGTCGGCGCCCTGATCGCGGCGACGCTGTCGGCGGCGGGGGTGGGGCGGGTCGAGGTCCTGGACGGCGGGTTCACCGAGCCGGCGGACGTCGTGCCCGGCGGACTGGCCGCCGAGGACATCGGGCAGCGGCGGGACGCGTCAGCCCGGCGGCTCGTCCGCCGCTCGGCGCCCGACCGCGCTCCGCGCAGGGCGGAGGTGGCGGAGCCGGGCGGCGGCGAGCCGGCGCTCTGTCTCGTCGTGGTGGCCCCGCGCGACGGGCTCGGTGCCTACGCACCGGACCCGTTGCCCGCCGAGGACTGGGTCGCCGCCGGTATTCCCCATCTCTACGCGGGGGTTGTGGAGGCGACGGGTGTGGTCGGGCCGCTGGTGGTGCCGGGCAGCACGGCCTGCGCCACCTGCCTGGAGCGGGACCGGACCGAGCGCGATCCGGCCCGGTCGATACTGCTCGCGCAGTGGCGTTCGGGGCGGCGCAGGGCGGTGCCTTCGGCCTGTGACGCCGCGCTGGCCACCGTGGTCGCCGGGCTCGCAGCCTGTCACGCACTGTCCTTCCTCGACGGTGACCTGCCGGCGAGCGCCGACGCCCGCTGGGAGGTGTCGCTGCCCTCGGCGCAGTGGCGGTCCGAGCGGATCGCGCCCCACGCGGACTGCCCGTGCGGTGCCGCGGGCAGGACTGAGAGCAGAGACACCTCGGGGATCGGTCCGACACACGAGACAATGGCCGGGTAACCGCCGTCAACGGCGCGACGCCGTAAGGCAGATGCGGCACGCCGGCTGGGATTTGGAGGGGCGTATGTCTGATCTTCCCCGGAAGGCGGTCACTCGTACCGCGAAGTTGGCCGCACTGCCGCTGAGCTTCGCCGGCCGTGCCACGTGGGGACTCGGCAAGCGGATCGGCGGCAAGTCCGCGGAGATCGTGGCCCGTGAACTGCAACAGCGCACGGCGGAGCAGCTGTTCAAGGTGCTCGGCGAGCTGAAGGGAGGCGCGATGAAGTTCGGGCAGGCGATGTCCGTCTTCGAATCGGCGCTGCCCGAGGAGGTCGCCGGCCCCTACCGTGCGGCACTGACCAGGCTGCAGGACGCCGCTCCGCCGATGCCGACGCGCACCGTCCACGCCGTGCTCGCGGAGCAGATGGGCGAGGAGTGGCGCGAGCTCTTCCTGAGCTTCGAGGACAAGCCCTCGGCCGCCGCCTCCATCGGTCAGGTGCACCGGGCGGTGTGGCACGACGGGCGCGAGGTCGCGGTCAAGGTGCAGTACCCGGGCGCGGGTGACGCCCTGCTGTCGGACCTCACCCAGCTGAGCCGTTTCGCCAAGCTCCTGGGCCCCCTCGTCCCGGGGATGGACATCAAGCCCCTGATCGCCGAACTGCGCGACCGGGTCTCGGAGGAGCTGGACTACGAGCTGGAGGCTCAGGCACAGCGCGAGCACGCGGCGGAGTTCGCAGGCGATCCCGATGTGGTCGTGCCGGACGTGGTCCACCAGTGCGACCAGGTGCTGGTGACCGAGTGGATCGACGGCATACCGCTGGCCGAGGTGATAGCCGACGGCACACCTGAGCAGCGCGACCGCGCCGGCCAGCTGCTGTCCCGGTTCCTCTTCTCGGGCCCCGCCCGTACGGGACTGCTGCACGCCGACCCCCACCCGGGAAACTTCCGGCTCCTTCCGGGAGAGGAGGGCGAGCCCCTGCGGCTTGGCGTGCTGGACTTCGGCACGGTGGACCGGCTGCCGGGCGGGCTCCCGCGCCCCATCGGCGAATGTCTGCGGATGACGCTGGCGGGCGAGGCCGAGGCCGTCTACCGGATGCTGTGCGAGGAGGGCTTCGTCAAGGAGACGATCGAGCTCGACCCGGAGGCAGTGCTCGAGTACCTGCTGCCGATCATCGAGCCTGCGGAGGCGGAGGAGTTCACCTTCACCCGTGGCTGGATGCGCACGCAGGCGGCGCGGATCGCCGACATCCGCTCCCCGGCACACCAGTTGGGCAAGCAGCTCAACCTGCCGCCCGCGTATTTGCTGATACACCGTGTGACATTGAGCACCATCGGCGTGCTCTGCCAGCTGAACGCGTCGGTGCGGCTGCGGGAGGAGCTGGAGGACTGGCTGCCCGGGTTCCTCGAACCGGAGGAGGGTGGCGGCGCCCACGAGGCGGTCGGGGAGCAGGAGGGACCCGGCGCGGACGTGGCGCTCGAGGCACAGGGCTGACCGGAGGACCGGCCGGCGCGTGGCGGCCGGGGCCGGCGCGCGGGTCACCACCAGGCCGAGTCGAGCCTGCCCTCGATCGCCCTGATGTTGGCCCGTGCGCAGTCCTCGCAGAGGTAGAGGCGGACCCCGTTCTCCGCGGAAAAGGTCCAAGTCGCGGGCGTCCCCTCGGCGGTCGCACCGCATCTGGAGCACACGGTGCTCTCCGCGCCCGGTGCCGGCGCGCCCTGCTGTCCGGGCTGCGGCGTCTTGTCCTGGTCCACCTCGCGACGATACCGCCGCCCCTGGCCGTCCACGCGGGCAACGCACCGCGGGGGCCGGTCCGTTCGGACCGGCCCCCGCGGGGACAGCGTGTGCCGTCAGTTCATGACGGCCATGGCCAGTGCGCGGCGGGCGCGCATCGACACGCGCTCGGCGCGGCGCTGCATCCGCCGGGCGGCGACCAGGCGCACGGCCTGGCGTTCCGCATCGGCTTCGCGCCGGCGCTCGTCCATATGCGCGCGAGCCAGGGCTTCTGGGATGAGTTGCATTTCGCGAGTCCTGTTCTGACGCGAGGCGTTCGCGCCGATGGTGGTGACAGCTGGGGTGGCGGAGCCTGACGGCTCGCTGGCGGAAGAGGTCATCGGGGCCTGCTTATGGGGATCGTGCGTGAGGGGTCGGTCGATGGTTCCTGCGGTGCTCATGCCGCGACCGGGTTCTTGCGCGGGCGACCACGCGGCCGCTTCCGGGCGACGACGACACCCTGGACGAAGAGCTCTCCGCCCCAGACGCCCCACGGCTCACGCCGCTCCTTGGCGCCGGCGAGGCAGGCCTCCATCAGCGGGCAGGTACGGCAGAGGGACTTGGCGTACTCGACGTCGGCCGGCGACTCGGCGAAGAAGACCTCCGGGTCGTAGGAGCGGCAGGGGACGGGTACGCCGAGGTTCTCGATGGCGTCGTCGAGCGCGGTCAGCGCGGTGAGGGGAGTCAAGGTGGAGTCCTCGGGAAGGGCGGGCGGGGAGATCGGCTGGGAAGGCGGTACGGACGGGGCGTGCGCTTCGAGTTGCACGGTGTGTTGTTCCTCGTCTGTCGTGCCGGCCGGTCGGCCGGTTGGCTGTTGGTACCGGGTGCTTCTGGTCCCGAGGCCCCTTCGCTCTGTCATCCCGCTGGGGAAAACAGAAGGGCCGCGGATCCCGGGTGGGGTTCCGCGGCCCTGAAGGCGCCGGCCTAATGCTGGATCAGGCTGGATCACTCCAGGGTTCGAGCCCACGGAAGGCCCACATCGAGTGGTGGTGCGTCGTCTGCTGCTGGGTCTCGGCACTGGCCGCCGCAAAGGCATAGGCCCGAGCCTCTGCCGCTGCTACTCCTGCTTCCAGTGCCTTGGTCGGTCGCTCATTGCGCTCCAGGACGGGGAGGCCGCCCAGGCCGGACACGGGAAGCACGGCGAAGTCGCCGGACATACCGGTGCGGATGAACGCCGAGGAGAAGCCGAGCGAGCAGGCGGAGGCGGCCGAGCGATCGGTCATTTTGGCGGTGCTGACGAAGCTGGTCTTGATGCTGATCACTGGAATCGCCTCCTCTCGGCGTCTCGGGGACCGGGCGAGCCGGTCGCGGTATTCGGATAAGTACAGCACGAGGACAGGGCTTCAGAGAAGCCGCCGTTCGCGTGGTTAAGAACCTATGGGGCTTGCCTGGGCGGGCGCAAACTATTTTTTCGACGAGTTTGCATCAGTCCTCCTCGTCGGCCCCCATCGGCTCCTCACCTGCGCAGATGGCCAGAACATCGGTGCCGAAGCGCTCCAGCTTGCGGCCGCCGACCCCGGAGATGCCGGCCAACTCGCCCTCGGTGCCCGGCACCGCCTCCGCGATCGCCATCAGTGTCTTGTCGGTGAACACGCAGTAGGCGGGCTGGCCAAGCTCCTTGGCGCGGTCGGAACGCCACTCGCGCAGCCGCTCGTACAGGGCCTCGTCCATGTCCGAGGGGCAGTCCTCGCAGCGCATCAGCTTCATCTCACCGGCATCGGTGAGGGTCTTGCCGCAGACCCGGCACAACACCGGCCCGCGCCGCTTGCGCTTGCCGCCGCTGCCGCGCTCGACACCGCCCGCGCCACCGGTCCCGCGGCTACCGGGCGCGGCCGATCCGGGACGCAGGCCGTTCAGGAAGCGGCTCGGGCGGCGGGAGGCGCGGCCGCCCGGCGCGCGGGACAGCGCCCAGGACAGGCACAGGTGGAGCCGGGCGCGCGTGACGCCCACGTAGAGCAGCCGGCGCTCCTCCTCGACCTGCTCGTCGGTCTTGGCGTAGGTGATCGGCATCATGCCCTCGGTCAGGCCGACCAGGAACACCGCGTCCCACTCCAGGCCCTTGGCCGAGTGCAGGGAGGCGAGGGTGACGCCCTGGACCGTGGGGGCGTGCTGCGCGGCGGCGCGCTCGTCGAGCTCGGTGACGAGATCCGCGAGCGTGGCGCCGGGCTTGGCGCGGGCGAAGTCCTCGGCGAGGCGGACCAGTGCCGCGAGGGACTCCCAGCGGTCGCGCACCGCGCCCGATCCCGCGGGCGGCTCGGTCGTCCAGCCCTTCGTGGAGAGTACGGCCCGGACCTGGGAGGGCAGGTCCTCCGCGTCGTCGAGCAAGGAGTCGTTGGCCCCCGCCCGGGCGGCGCCGCGCAGGGCGACCCCGGCCTCGCGGACCTCCTGGCGCTCGAAGAAGCGCTCCGCGCCGCGCAGCTGGTACGGGACGCCCGCGTCGGCCAGGGCCTGCTCGTAGACCTCGGACTGGGCGTTGATCCGGTAGAGAACGGCGATCTCGCCGGCCGGCACGCCCGCGGCGATCAGATCGCGGATGCGGCGGGCGGTGCCTTCGGCCTCGGCGGGCTCGTCCCCGTACTCGACGTAGGCGGGCTCGGGGCCGGGATCGCGCTGGGAGACCAGCTCGAGCCGGTGCTCGGCGGCGCGGCCGCGGGCCTGGCCGAGCAGTCCGTTGGCCAGGTGCACGACCTGGGGTGTGGAGCGGTAGTCCCGGACCAGCTTGACCACGGTCGCGTCGGGGTGGCGGGTGCGGAAGTTCAGCAGGTGGTCGGGGGTGGCGCCGGTGAACGAGTAGATCGTCTGGCTGGCGTCGCCGACCACGCACAGGCTGTCCCGGTCCCCGAGCCACAGATCCAGCAGGCGCTGCTGGAGCGGGCTCACGTCCTGGTACTCGTCGACCACGAAGTGCTGGTACTGGCGGCGGACCTGCTCGGCGATGTCGTGCCGGTCCTGGAGGATGCCGACCGTGAGCAGCAGCACGTCCTCGAAGTCGATGGCCGCGCGGTCGCGCTTGAGCTGCTCGTACATCGCGTAGATCTGGCTGATTTCCGCCGGGTCGCGCGGAGCCTCCCGCAGGGACTTGGCGACCGCGGCCGGGTAGTCGGCGGGCACGGTCTGGGTGACCTTGGCCCACTCGATCTCGCTGGTCACGTCCCGCAGCTCGTTCCGGTCGAGGCGGACGCGGCAGCGAGCGCCGGCCTCGGCCACCAGCTGGATCTTGCGCTCCAGGAGCCGGGGCAGGTCGCCGCCGACGGCTTTCGGCCAGAAGTACTGCAGCTGGCGCAGGGCCGCGGAGTGGAAGGTGCGGGCCTGGACGCCGCCGGCGCCGAGCTGGCGCAGCCGGCCCCGCATCTCACCGGCCGCCCGGTTGGTGAAGGTGACCGCGAGCACGCTGGCGGGCTGGAGTATCCCCGCGCGGACGCCGTACGCGATGCGGTGGGTGATCGCGCGCGTCTTGCCCGTGCCGGCGCCGGCCAGCACGCACACCGGGCCGTGCAGGGCCGTCGCCACCTCGCGCTGCTCGGGGTCGAGCCCGTCGAGCACCGCGTCGGCCGACTCGGGGACCTGCGGGAAAAGAGAGGAGTGCGTTGCTGCTGTCACCCCGCCATGCTGCCAGGTCCCGGGAGGCGGGTGTGGCGGCTGTCCACAGGGGCCCGGTATTCGTCGTACGAACCGGCACAGGGCCGCATGCCCGCCGGCACCGGCCTCCCGCCCCCGGCACCCGCGCCCCCGGCACCCTCGTCCGCAGGCTCGGGAATCGCCGGGCCGGTCGCTTACGTTCTAGGGCGAGGTGAACACGCACCCGCGAGCTGAGGAGCACGAGAGACGATGCAGGGCACTGTGACGATGTACAGCACCACCTGGTGCGGATACTGCCGCCGCCTGAAGAGCCAGATGGACCGCGAGGGCATCGCGTACACCGAGGTCAACATCGAGCTGGACCCGGAGTCGGCGGCCTTCGTCGAGAAGGCCAACGGCGGCAACCAGACCGTGCCGACCGTCCTGTTCCCGGACGGTTCCACGCTGACGAACCCGTCGCTGGCCCAGGTCAAGCAGAAGATCGGCGCCTAGCACGTCCCCGTGCCCGGCCCCGCGCAAGCGGGGTCCGGACCGTCAGAGCACATCCCCGGGCCTGGGCAGCGGCTTGCCGTACCAGAGCTCGATGAGGCGGGCCGCGATCGAGATCCCGTACGGAGGCAGCACCTCCCCGGACTCGAACGCGGCCCGCAGGTCCTCCCGGGAGAACCAGCGCGCCTCGTGGATCTCCTCGCCGTCCACGATGATCTCCGACGAGGTCGCCTGTGCGGTGAAGCCGAGCATCAGGCTGGAGGGGAAGGGCCAGGGCTGGCTGGCGACGTACTGCACGTCACCGACGGTGACGCCCACCTCCTCGCGCACCTCGCGCCGAACGGACTGCTCGATCGACTCGCCGGGCTCCACGAAGCCCGCGAGCGTCGAGAAACGGCCCTCGGGCCAGTGCACCTGGCGGCCGAGCAGGACACGGTCCTCGTCGTCCGTGACGAGCATGATCACGGCAGGGTCGGTCCTCGGGTAGTGCTCGGCGCCGCACGCCTGGCAGCGGCGGATGTGCCCCGCTGCCGCGATGACCGTGCGCTCGCCGCAGCGCGAGCAGAAGCGGTGCAGCCGCTGCCAGTTCTCCAGCGCCACCGCGTGCACCAGCAGCCCCGCGTCCCGCGGGCTGAGCAGCAGGCCCGCCTCGCGCAGCCCCGCGGGCCGGGCCGACTGGTCCATGCGGCCGGGCAGCGAGTCCTTCTGGAGGGCGAAGTAGCGCACCCCGTCCTCGTCCGTGCCGAGGAAATAGCGGTGGGTCTCGGTGACCGGTGCCTCGAAGGCGGGGGTCATGACCAGCTCGGTGCGGCCGTCCGGTGTGTCGTCGATCAGCGCCTGGCCGCCGGAGACGACGAAGACCCGGGTCGTGGGGTGGCTCCACGCCGCAGCGAGCCAAGCCTCGTCGAGACGGTTGTGCGCTTCGCGGTCGATGCCGCTCGGCGCGGTCAGGGCGATGGGGCGGTCTGCGGCGGCGTAGCTGTCGGTGCTCACGGTTTTCTTCCAACTCCCCCGGGTGATCGGTGTCGGTTCAGCGAAGTGCGGCGGCCAGGTCGCCCCACAGGTGGGCGGAGGCTTCCACGCCCTTGACGAGGAGGTCCAGCTCGACCTTCTCGTCGGGTGCGTGCCAGCCGTCGGACGGTACGGAGATGCCGAGGAACAGGACGGGGGCGTCGAGAACGTCCTGGAGGTCGGCGGCCGGGCCGGAACCTCCCTCGCGGGTGAAGCGGATCTTCTCGCCGTCGAAGGCGCGGCCCATGGCGCGGACGACCGACCGCAGGGCCGGGTGGTCCAGCGGTGTCAGGCACGGGCGGGTGGCGCCGCCGAAGACGATCTCGTGGCGGATCCCGGCGGGGACGCGGGCGGCGACCCAGTCGGCGACGGCCCGCTCGATCTTGTCCGGCTGCTGCCCGGCCACCAGCCGGAACGACAGCTTCACGAAGGCCGACGACGGGACGATCGTCTTGCCGCCGGCGCCCTGGTAGCCGCCGCCGATCCCGTTGACCTCGGCGGTCGGGCGGGCCCAGACGCGCTCCAGCGTGGTGTACCCGGCCTCGCCGAGCGTTCCGTGGGACTTGGCGGTGCGCAGCCAGGACTCCTCGTCGAAGGGGAGTTCGGCGAACAGCTCCCGCTCGGCGTCGCCCAGCGGCGCGACGCCGTCGTAGAAGCCGGGGACCGTGACCCGCTCGTCCTCGTCGTGCAGGGCGGCGACGATGCGGGCGGCGACCGTGGCCGGGTTGGGGACGGCGCCGCCGAACGAACCGGAGTGGATGTCCTGGTCGGGGCCGTACAGGGTGATCTCGCAGTCGGCGAGGCCGCGCATGCCGGTGCAGACCGTGGGCGTCGTCTCGGACCACATGCCGGTGTCGGAGACGATCACAGTGTCGGCCGCGAGGCGGTGCGCGTGCTCCTCGACAAGGGCACGGAAGTGCGGGGAGCCCGACTCCTCCTCACCCTCGACGATGAGCTTGAGGTTGACGGCGGGTGCCGTGCGGCCGGTGGCGGCGAGGTGCGCGCGTACGCCGAGGGTGTGGAAGAACACCTGGCCCTTGTCGTCGGCGGCGCCCCGCGCGTACAGACGGCCGTCCTCGATCACCGGCTCGAACGGGTCGGTGCGCCAGCCGTCCTCGCGGGCCGCGGGCTGCACGTCGTGGTGTCCGTAGACCAGCACGGTGGGGGCGTCCGGGTCGCTGGACGGCCACTCGGCGAACACGGCGGGAGCACCCGGCGTCGGCCAGACCTCGGTGACGGGGAAGCCGGTCTCCGCGAGCTTGGCCGCGAGCCACTCGGCGCTGCGCCGTACGTCGTCGTCGTGGTCGGGCTGCGCCGACACGGACGGGATCCGCAGCCACTCGACGAGGTCGTCGACGAAGGCGGTGCGGTGCTGCTCGATGTACGTACGGACAGCATTGTCCGGGGTCTCGCTCATGCTCCTGAGCCTAACGGGCCACCGGCTCCGGCTCGTCGGCCGTCCCACCCAGCAGGATGCGCTCCAGCCCCGCGCGGTCGGGGAGCGTGCCGGGCCGGACGACTTCCCCGCTGCGGACGAAGACGAACGCGGCGGAGACGGCGTCCAGCGGGACGCCCTGCTGCTCGGCCCAGGCGAGGCGGTAGACCGCGAGCTGGAGGGGGTCGGCGGCGCCGTCGCGGGCGGTCTTCCAGTCGACGATCTCGTACGTGTGCTCCCCGGTGCGGTACACCGCGTCGATACGGCCCCGTACGACGCGGCCTGCGAGGGTGATCTGGAACGACGCCTCGACGCGGTACGGGGTGCGGCGGGCGTACTCGGTGCGCTCGAACGCGTCCTTGAGCGCGGCGAGGTCCTGCTCGTCGGCGATGTCGTGCACGTCGGCGGCGGCTCCGGGGACGCCCGGGGCCCCGGGGAGGTCGTCCGGGTCGACCATGGGCAGCGGCAGTTCCTCGAACCGTGACTCCACCCAGGCGTGGAACCGGGTGCCGCGCCGCGCGGCGGGCTGCGGCGGCCGGGGCATGGGGCGGGCGAGGTCGTGGGCGAAGCCGTCGGGGTCGGCGGCGAGACGCAGGAGCTGCGAGGCGGACAGGGACCGCGGCAGCAGGACGTCACGGGTGGAGGCGCGGGTGCGGCGGAGCTCGCCGGTGAGCGCGTCGAGGTCGCGGTCCCACGAGGCGACGGTGCGGGCGTCCTCGGGAGTGAGGTCCCCCACGGGCGGCGCGGTGGCCCCGTCGCCGGGATCCTGGGGCGCGGGCGTGTGCTCGGGCGACCGGTCCTGTTGGCGGGGGACGAGCGGCGTGGTGTCCATGTCGTCGTAGGAGGGCTCGTCGTAGGGGGGCTCCTCCTCGTCGGCCGGGGGCTCCTCGGGCCACCCCCCGTCGTCGGGCGCGTCCCGGCCGGCCGGGTCAGCCGCAGGCGTGGGCGGCGCCGCCGCGAGGGACGCCATGTGGGTCAGCACCGTCTCCGCCGCCTCGCGGCGGCGGGACAGGGAGGCCGGGTCCAGGGGCAGCGGCCAGGCGTGGTCCGCGTCCGCCGCCCGCAGCGCCGGGTTCTCCGCGTCCTCCTCGGGCTCCTCCGCCCAGACCTCGATCTCGCCGTGGCCCTGCACGCAGTGCTCGTACAGCGCCTGGAGGAACGCCGAAGGGCCCCGGCGGCGCTTCTGACTGGGGCCCCACCAGTGCGCCGAGCCGAGGAGGAGGGAGCGGGGCCGGGTGAAGGTCACGTACCCCAGGCGCAGTTCCTCCGTGTACTGGTGGTCCTTCATCGACTCCTTGAACGCCTTCAGGCCCCGCGCGTCCCACGACTGCACGTCCGGGAGCGTGTCCGCGTCACCCCGCAGCGCGTGCGGGAGCACCTTGGCCTGCGAGGTCCAGGACTCGCGCGCCTGGTCGTTCGGGAAGTGCTTGGCGACGAGGCCCGGCACGGCGACGACGTCCCATTCGAGGCCCTTCGACTTGTGGGCGGTCAGCACCTTGACGGTGTTCTCGCCGCCCGGGAGGGCGTTGTCCAGGCCCTTCTCGTACTGCGCGGCGGTCCGCAGGAAGCCGAGGAAGGCCAGCAGCGTCGCCTCGCCGTCCAGCGCGGCGAACCCGGCCGCGACATCCATGAAGTTGGCGAGGGTCTCGCGCCGGCGGGCCGCGAGGGCGTGCGGGGAGGCGGACAGCTCCACCTCGAGTCCTGTGGCGGACAGCACCCGGTGCAGGACGTCCATCAGCGGATCGGCCAGCGCCCTCCGCAGATCGCGCAGCTCGGCCGCGAGACGGGCGAACCGCACCCGCGCGTCGGCCGAGAAGGGCAGGCCGTCGTCCTCCCCGCCGCCCGGCTCCAGGAAGGTGTCCAGGGCGTCGGCCAGCGAGACGACCTCGGCCGGGTCGGTGCCCTCGACCGCCGCCGCGAGGCGCTGGTCGGGGTCGTCGTCGGCGCCGGTCCGGTGCACCAGCAGCCGTGCCCGGCGGCCGAGCAGCGCCAGGTCGCGCGGCCCGATCCGCCAGCGCGGACCGGTCAGGAGGCGTACGAGCGAGGCGTTGGCGCCCGGGTCCTGGAGGACCTCGCACACGGCGACCAGGTCGGCGACCTCCGGCAGGTGCAGCAGCCCGGACAGGCCCACCACCTCGACGGGGACGTCACGGGCGACGAGCGCCGCCTGGATCTCGGGGAAGTCGCCGGCCGTACGGCACAGGACCGCGATCTCGCCGGGCTCCTTGCCGGTGCGCACCAGGTGGGCGATCGAGTCGGCGAGCCAGTCGATCTCCTCGGCGTGCGTGGGCAGCAGGGCACAGCGGACGAGGCCGTCCCGCTCGGCGCCGGGCGCGGGCCGCAGAGCCTCCACCCCCTCGTGCATCGCGCGCAGCGGAGCCGCCAGGTCGTTGGCCAGGTGCAGCAGCCGGCCTCCGCTGCGGCGGTTCTCGCTGAGCGAGAAGCGGGCGGCGGGGCCGCCGTCGGCGAACGGGAAGTGGAGCGGGAAGTCGTCCAGGTTGGCCACGGACGCGCCGCGCCAGCCGTAGATCGCCTGGCAGGGGTCGCCGACCGCGGTGACGGCGTGCCCCGTGCCCTGCCCGAACAGCCCGGACAGCAGCAGCCGCTGCGCCACCGACGTGTCCTGGTACTCGTCGAGCAGGACGACCCGGAACTGATCCCGCAGGATCGTGCCGACCTCGGGCCGGGTGAGCGCCAGCTCGGCGGAGAGCGCGATCTGGTCGCCGAAGTCGAGCAGATCGCGCTCGCGCTTGGCAGCCCGGTAACGGACGGTCAGATCGAGCAGCTCGCGGCGGGCCGCTGCCGCTTCCGGGACCTTGCGGAGGTCGGCGTTGCTCAGCGTGGCCGTCTCCAGGATGCCCAGCAGCTCGGTGTCGTACGCCGCGAGCCGCTCGGGGCGCACCAGATGCTCGGCGAGCTCCGCGTCGAGCGCGAGGACGTCGCTGACGAGCGAGGGGAAGGACCGGGTGAGCGCCGGGTACGGGCCCGGTGCTTCACGCAGCACGCGCGCGGCGAGCTGGTGGCGCGTGGCGTCGGCGAGGAGCCGCGCCGACGGCTCGAGCCCTATGCGCAGTCCGTGGTCGGTCAGCAGCTGTCCGGCGAAGGCGTGGTACGTCGAGATGCGGGGCTCGCCCGGAGGGTTGTCGGGGTCGATCGCGTCCGGATCCGTCACCCCCGCCCGTACGAGCGCGGTCCGGACGCGCTCGGCGAGCTCGCCCGCCGCCTTGTTGGTGAACGTGAGGCCGAGGACCTGCTCGGGCGCGACCTGGCCGGTGCCGACCAGCCACACCACGCGCGCCGCCATCACCGTCGTCTTCCCCGAGCCGGCGCCGGCCACGATGACCTGCGGGGCGGGCGGCGCGGTGATGCAGGCCGTCTGCTCCGGGGTGAACGGGATACCGAGGAGCTCCTTGAGCTGCTCGGGGTCGGTGATGCGTGCGGTCACCTCAAAGAGGCTAACGGGGACCACCGACAGCGGCGGTCCCCCTGGGACGGGAGCGGGGGCGAGGGTCAGGGCGTGGTCGCACCGTCGCCCTCGCCGGTGCCGTGACCGGAACCGGTGTCTGTGCCCGAGCCGGTGTCCGCAGCGGATCCGGAGTCGGCGTCGTCCGCATCCGTGCCGGCGGCCGGGCCCGCCCCCTCGGTGCCGGTGTCGCCGGCGCCGTCCCTCCCGGTCGCCGCGCCCGGTCCCGCCGACTCGACGTCCGCGCCCGTTCCCGTCCCCGTGCCGAACCGTGTGTTGCCGCCGAGCTGCCCCAGGTCGAGGACCTCGTCCGCAGGAGGCGCCTTGACCTTCACGGGCTTGTCGAAGTCGGACAGCGCGACCGTGCCCGGTTCGCTGCCGCCCGTCCTGACGACCTTCAGCAGGTACGGCTTGCCCTCCTTCGCCACGTACACGGTCGTCGTCTCCCGGCCCTTCTTCTTCACGAGGGTCACCACGGGTACGCCGTCGATCTCGCTGTCCTTGCCGAGCGTCATGCCCGTACGGTCCGCCTTTTTCTCGTCCAGCTCGGCCAGCATCTCGTCGAGGTCGCACACGCCCCGCATCTCCTCGACGGCGCTGGACGGCATCTTGATCCAGCGGCCCTTCATCAGCTCGATCACGGTGTCGCTGTCGCCCCCGTCCGGCGAGGCGGAGGCGCGGCGGCTCAACGAGGCGCGCCAGAACGCCTCGTCGCCCTTCATGTACAGCACCTCGCCGAGCCTGCGGAGGTCGGCGCGACCGTTCTCGATGCCCAGGCGGCCCGTGCAGTTGGCCTTCGCGTCCATCGCGAGGTCCACCGACACCCGTTCCCCGTCGTCGGCCCCGATCGCGCCCTTCATGCGCAGCGACGAGGCCGCCTTCGTCGTCTTCACCGCCTTCTCGGCGATCTGATCGGCACTCAGGCCCTTCAGGGAGTCACCCGTCGCACCCGTCGTCGCGGCGGCGGGCACCCGGCCTTCGCCCGCCGCGTGCCCGGCCTTGACGCCGCCGTCCTGGGAACAGCCCGCCAGTGCGGCGATCGCGCTCACGCACGCGATCGCCGTGGTCAGGGACTTTCTCGTGCCCGCCATGTGTCGCTCCTCGAAGATCCGCCTGCCGCAGCCCGTACCGGCTGCCGTGGACCTTCATTGGATGCAGGCAAAGGGAGTGAATGCCGACAAAAACACCGATCATTCCACTATTTGGCGGCCCTCCGGCTGAGCGCTGCACGAGGCGCGGAACGCGCAGTGCGTGCAGTGCTGGCCGGTCGACGGCGTGAAACGCTCGTCGAGCACCCGGCCGGCGGCGGTGGCCAGCAGTTCGCCGACCCACTCCCCCGAGAGTGCCTCCTGCGCCTGCACCTTGGGCAGTGCGTCGCCACCCTCCTTCTTGGCGGCGGGCTGGCGCAGCTGGACGAGTTCGGCGCCGCCGGGCTCCGGTCTGCGCCCGTCGAAGACCTCGTCGACGGCGCCCTCGCGGACGGCCAGCTGGTACACGGCGAGCTGGGGGTGACGGGCGACCTCGTCACGGGTGGGCGACTGCTTGCCGGTCTTGAAGTCCACGACGTAGGCGCGGCCCTGGGCGTCCAATTCGACGCGGTCCATGGAGCCGCGGATGCGCACCTCGTACTCCCCCGCCTCCAGGGCCACGTCGAAGTCGTGCTCGGTCGCCGCGGAGGTCCGTCCGCCGCGGTCCATCACGTGCCAGCGCAGGAAGCGTTCGAGCGCCACGCGCGCGTGCTCCTTCTCCTGCTTCGACTTCCAGGGCGCGTCGAAGACGAGGGCGTCCCAGACGGAGTCGAGCCGTTCCATGAGGACGGCGAGGTCGGCGGGGCTGCGGCCGGACGCGACCTCGTCGGCGAGGACGTGGACCACGTTGCCGAAGCCCTGGGCGGCGGTCGCCGGGGCGTCCGCCTTGACCTCGCGCCCCAGGAACCACTGGAGCGCGCAGGTGTTGGCGAGCTGGTCCAGGGCGCTGCCCGAGAGGGTGACGGGCCGGTCCCGGTCGCGCAGCGGTACGGCGCTGTGCGTGGGGTCGAACATGCCCCACCAGCGGTACGGGTGCGCCGACGGCACCAGTGGCTGACCCTCGTCGTCGGTGAGCGCCGCGAGCCGGGCGAGACGGCGGGCGGCGGCGTCACGCAGCTCCGGGGAAGCGTCCGGGTCCACGGTGGTGGCCCGCAGCTCGGCGACGAGCGGGGCGACGGCGAGGGGGCGTCGGGGGCGGCCGGTGACGTCCCGGGGCTCGGTGCCGAGCTCCGCGAGGAAGCGGGAGGGCTGGTCGCCGTCGTCGGCGGGGGCCTTGACGGCGGTGACGACGAGCCGGTCGCGGGCGCGGGTGGCGGCGACGTAGAAGAGACGGCGCTCCTCGGCGAGGAGCGCGCCGGGGGTGAGGGGCTCGGCGAGGCCGTCGCGTCCGATGCGGTCGGCCTCCAGGAGCGAACCGCGGCGGCGCAGGTCCGGCCACAGGCCCTCCTGTACGCCGGCGACGACGACGAGACTCCACTCGAGGCCCTTGGAACGGTGCGCGGTCATCAGCCGTACGGCGTCGGGGCGGACCTGCCTGCGGGAGAGGGTGTCGGCGGCGATGTCCTGGGCGTCGAGCTCCTCGATGAAGTTGAGCGCGCCGCGACCGCCGGTGCGTTCCTCGGCGCGTGCGGCGGTCTCGAAGAGGGCGCAGACGGCGTCGAGATCGCGGTCGGCGTTGCGGCCGGCCGCGCCGCCGCGGAAAGCCGCGCGCTCCAGGCGCTGCGGCCAGGAGGTGCCGTCCCACAGAAGCCACAGCGCCTCTTCGGCGGTGCCGCCGCCCTCGAGCAGCTCCCGGGCCTTGCGCAGCAGGGCGCCGAGCCGCTGGGCGCCGCGCGCGTAGGCGGGGTCGTGCGTGACGAGGCGCTCCGGCTCGGCGAGCGCGCGGGCGATGAGCTGGTCGGAGGGAGGCGGCAGGCGGTTGCCCCCGGCCCGCTCCTCGTCGCGCAGGGCGCGGCCGAGGCGCCGGAGGTCGGCGGAGTCCATGCCGCCGAGGGGCGAGGTGAGAAGGCTGAGCGCGGTCTCGGTGCCGAGCCACGAGTCGACTTCGCCGGGACCGCCGGCGCCCTCGGCGCGGGGGCCGTCACCGGCCGCAGCGCCATCGCCCGCACCCTCCTCGTGCGGGACGTCACCGCCGGGGGCGGGTGCTTCCTCGGCGCGTACGGGCTCACTCGCGTCCGCCGCGGCCGCGCCGACCGTCTCCGGACCACCGGAACCGCCCACCACCGCTTCCGCGCGCGGCGTACCGCCGCTGACGCCGGGCACAGCACCGCCCGCGCCCCCGGCACTCTTGGCCTCCGGTCCGGGCGCGTCCCCGCCAGTAACCTGCACGCCCTCGGCGACGGCGACCAGCGCATCTGCGTCCGGCACCGGCACGTCCTCGGCGACCGCGGCCCCCGCGGCCGGCGCGTCCGGCGCGTCCGCGGCAGGGGCGGGCGATGGTGCAGCCGCGTCCGTGCCGGCCGGTGCGTGGCCTGCGGCCGGGCCGCGAGCCGCCGCCGTCGCCGCCGCTCGGAGCGCCGTCAGGAGCGGGGCCACCGCCGGTTCGTGGCGCAGCGGGATGTCGTCGCCGTCGACCTCCAGGGGGACGCCCGCCGACGTCAGGGCCCGCCGCAGGGACGGGATCGTGCGGCCGCCCGCGCGGACCAGGACCGCCATCTCGCGCCAGGGCACCCCGTCCTCGAGGTGGGCGCGGCGCAGGATGTCCGCGATGTTGTCGAGCTCCGTGGACGCCGTCGGGTAGGTGTACGCCTCCACCCGGCCGCCCTCCCGGACCGCCGCCAGGTCGCGGTGCGCCCGGACCTTGTCCGCCGGGAGCCTGGTCAGCGGCATGCGGCGGGTCAGCAGGCGCGTCGCCTCCAGGAGCGCGGCCCCGCTGCGCCGGGACGTCGTGAGCACGGCGACGTCCGACGGCCTGCCGTCCGCGTGCCGGAAGGCGTCGGGGAAGTCGAGGATGCCGTTCACATCGGCCCCGCGGAAGGCGTAGATGGACTGGTCAGGGTCGCCGAAGGCGACCAGCGTGCGACCCCCGCCCGCCAGCGCCCGCAGCAGCCGCACCTGCGCCGGGTCGGTGTCCTGGTACTCGTCCACGAACACCGCGTCGTACGGAAGGTCCCTGGGCGACAGCACGCTCTCCGCCAGCAGCACCGCGCGGTGGACCAGCTCCGCGTAGTCGAGTACGCCCTGCATGTCGAGCACGTCCAGGTACTCGGCCAGGAAGGCCGCCGCCGCGCCCCAGTCGGGCCGGCCGGTACGGGCCGCGAAGCGCGACAGGGCGTCCGGGCCCAGTCCCAGCTCGCGGCTGCGTGCCAGCACCGCCCGCACTTCGTCGGCGAAACCGCGCGTGGTGAGGCAGGCCCGCAGCTCGTCGGGCCAGCGGACCCCGGCCATCCCGTGGCGCTCCAGGTCGATCTGGCCGGCGAGCAGTTCGCGTACGGCGAGGTCCTGCTCCGGTCCGGACAGCAGCCGCAGCGGCTCGGAGAACAGGTCGGCGTCCTGGTGGGCCCGCACGAGGGCATAACAGAAGGAGTGGAACGTGGTCGCCTGCGGCCCGTGCGCCCCTTTGAGCCGCAGCGCCATGCGGTCGCGCAGTTCGACCGCGGCCTTGCGGCTGAAGGTGAGCACGAGGAGGCGCGCCGGGTCCGCGCCCCGGGCGATCCGCGCGGCGACCGCCTCCACCAGCGTGGTCGTCTTTCCCGTGCCCGGCCCGGCCAGGACCAGCAGCGGCCCGTGGCCGTGGTCAACCACGGCGCGCTGCGCCGCGTCCAGGTGAGGGGGTTCCACGGGGACCGGCGGGGTGCGCACCAGTCGGTACGCGCCCGGGGACCTCCGGCGCACCTGGTGCGGGTACGCCGGACGCCCGGTTGTGGAGGAGGAACTCACGTGGATCGCCGGTCCTGGTGGGTGTGCTGATGAGGAGAGTGCGGCGCGTGCCGCGCGCAACGGACGCTACGCCCTGCCGCGCCGCGCGGGCAGCGGTCGCGTCACGTACCCCGTACGGTCGTCGGACCGCCCGCAGCGCCGCCGTTTGGCGGAAGCTGTCCTATGTGAGCCCCGTTGTGAGCCCCTTCGCTGTGAGGCACATCTCCCGGAACGGCGCCGCCCGGGCCGGCGTCGCGCCGCTCCACGCCGTCCCACCGCGCCCGCTTCATGTCGAGACGCGGCAGATGTCCCTCGGCGACGCGCGACGCGTCCCGCAGCGGTGTGCCCTCCGCGCGATAGTGGTCCAGGGCGCGCAGCTCGTGGCCGGGCAGCAGGACTCCGTCGGCCCGCACGACGCGCCACCACGGCACGGGGCCGCCGTAGAGCGCCATCACGCGGCCCACCTGGCGGGGTCCGCCCTCGCCGAGCCACTCCGCGACGTCCCCGTACGTCATCACGCGCCCCGGCGGGATCAGCTCGGCGACCTCCAGAACCCGCTCCGCGTATGCGGGGTACTGCGGCAACTCGTCCATCCGGTCGTCCATCCGACCCATCCTGCCGCATGCCACCGACAGCGCCCCGGAGAGGGTGCGAACCGGCACACAGGAGGCAAAGAGGAGCATCTCGCGGCCCCGACGCCCCCGCGGTACACCCTGATGCCCCCCTCTGTCGTCCGGTCGTGCCACCATCGTGCGGGCGGTGACTGGTGATACGAGATCAAGAAGAGACCGAGACGGCGAAGGAGCAGGGCGTGCAGCCTTCGAAGGCGGCAGGCGGCCCTGAGCGCGAGCCGCATCCGGAATTGCCTGCTCCGCCGACCGACCAGGACGCCGCAAAGCCCGCGGCGGACGGGGAACCGACGGCCGGCGCGGACTCCGCCACGCCCGTGAACGCCCCGGCAGGCGCGGACGCCGCCACGCCTCCGGACCCCACCGCGGGCACCACCCCGCCCGCGGACGCGGGAACCGGCGCCACCCCTCCCGCGGACGCGCGAGCCGGCGAGCCCGCCGGCGGACCCCAGGGCTCGACGCGTGCCGACGTGAGCCGGGCCGACCGGGTCTCCGGCGACGAGCCGCTGCTCGCCGCCCGGGTCCACCGCCCCTCGGACCTGATGCGGCTGCTGGTCGGCATCCTGGCGATCGCCGTCGTCCTGGCCGTCGCGGCCTTCGCCCAGGGCACCACCACCGGTCTCGAGTCGGACATCAGCAAGGGCACCGGCCAGGCCCCGGACCTGCTGGTCAAGCTCGCGGGCCTGGTGTCCAGCATCGCCGTGCTGCTCGTCCCGGTCGCCTTCGCCATCGAACGCCTGGTCAAACGGGACGGCCTGCGGATCGCGGACGGCGTGCTCGCCGCGGTCCTGGCCCACGGCGTGACGCTCGCCACCGACCTGTGGGTCTCCCGCAGCGCCCCCGGCAGCCTCCAGGACGCGCTGACCCAGCCGCAGACGAACGGGCTGACGGACCCGGTGCACGGCTACCTCGCGCCCGTCATCGCGTACATGACCGCCGTGGGGATGGCCCGCAGGCCGCGCTGGCGCGTGGTGCTGTGGGTCGTCCTGCTGCTGGACGCGTTCGCCATGCTGGTCGCCGGGTACACCACGCCGTTCTCGATCATCCTGACCATCCTCCTCGGCTGGACCGTCGCGTACGGCACCCTCTACGCGGTCGGCTCCCCGAACGTCCGCCCCACCGGCCAGAACCTGCTCGCCGGCCTGCGCCACGTCGGTTTCCGCCCGGTGTCCGCGATGCGCGCCGAGGACACCCCGGAGAACGCCGACCAGGACCGCGGCCGGCGCTATCTGGTCTCGCTGGAGGACGGCCCCCCGCTCGACGTGACCGTCGTCGACCGCGAGCAGCAGGCGCACGGCTTCTTCTACCGGGTGTGGCGGCGTCTGACCCTGCGCTCGATCACCACGCGCCGCTCCATCCAGTCGCTGCGCCAGGCCCTGGAGCAGGAGGCGCTGCTGGCGTACGCGGCGATCGCCGCCGGGGCCAACGCGCCCAAGCTCATCGCCACCTCCGAGCTCGGTCCCGACGCCGTGATGCTCGTGTACGAGCACCAGGGCGGGCGGGTGCTCGACGCGCTGGAGGACAAGGAGATCACCGACGAGGTGGTCCTGGGCGCCTGGCGCCAGGTGAAGGCGCTCCAGTCCCGGCGCATCGCGCACCGCCGGCTCGCCGGGGACGCGATCCTGGTGGACCAGGCGGGCCGGGTGGTCCTGACGGACCTGCGGGGTGGCGAGATCGCGGCCGGGGACGTGGTCCTGCGCATGGACATCGCCCAGCTGCTGACCACGCTCGGTCTGCGGGTGGGCGCCGAGCGGGCGGTCGCCGCGGCCGTGGAGGTGCTCGGGCCCGACAAGGTCGCCGACTGTCTGCCGCTGCTCCAGCCGATCGCGCTCACCCGCTCCACCCGTGCCACGTTGCGCCAGCAGGCGCGCGAGCGGGCGCAGCGCGAGCGCGAGGCGGTGCTGGAGGCGTCGGCGGCGGCCCGGAAAGCCCGTACGCCCCAGGCGGCGGCCGACGACCGCAAGGCGGTCCGCAGGGTCGAGCGCGCGGAGAAGCAGGCCGACAAGCGGGCCCTGGACGAGGCGATGGAGGAGGCCCGCGAGGAGGACCTGCTCTCCCAGATCCGCCGCCAGGTGCTGCTGATCCGCCCGCAGGCTCCCGTGGAGCCGGTCCGGCTCGAGCGGATCAGGCCCCGTACGCTCGTCAGCTGCATCGCCGGTGCCGTCGCCGCGTACTTCCTGCTGTCGCAGATCGCGGGGATCAACTTCGGCACGGTCTTCGACAAGGCGCACTGGGGCTGGGTCGCCGCTGCCCTCGGGTTCTCGGCGCTCAGCTACGTGGCGGCGGCGATGAGCCTGCTGGGCTTCGTCCCCGAGCGGGTCGGGTTCGGGCGGACCGTGCTCGCGCAGGTCGCCGGGTCGTTCGTCAAGATCGTGGCACCGGCCGCGGTCGGCGGTGTCGCGCTCAACACGCGCTTCCTCCAGCGCTCGGGGGTGCGGCCGGGACTGGCCGTGGCGAGTGTGGGCGCCTCGCAGCTCTTCGGGCTGGGCGCGCACATCCTGCTCCTGCTGTCCTTCGGCTACCTGACCGGGACGGAGCGGACGGCCTCGTTCACGCCGTCGAGGACCGTGATCGCGGGCCTGCTGACGGTCGCCGTGCTGGTGCTGGTCGTGACGGCGATCCCGTTCATGCGCAAATTCGTCGCCACGCGGCTGCGGTCGCTGTTCGCCGGAGTGGTGCCGCGCATGCTCGATGTGCTCCAGCGGCCCGTGAAACTGCTCACCGGCATCGGCGGGATGCTGCTGCTGACCGGCGTTTTCGTGCTCTGTCTGGACGCGTCGATCCGGGCCTTCGACGGCGGGAACCAGCCGCTCAGCTACGCGAGCATCGCCGTGGTGTTCCTCGCGGGCAACGCCCTCGGGTCGGCCGCGCCGACACCGGGCGGTGTGGGCGCCGTGGAAGGCGCACTCGTGGGCGGCCTGCTGCTGGTGGGCGTGCCCACGGAGGTCGCCGCGCCCGCCGTGCTGCTGTACCGCACGATGACGCTCTGGCTTCCGGTGCTGCCCGGGTGGTTCGCCTTCAACCACCTCACGCGCAAGGGCGCGCTCTGACAGCGCCCCTCCGCCGGACCGCCCGGGAATCACCCGTACGGAGCAGTGGGGCCACCCGTACGGTGCCTTGACCGGTCCGCCACCCGCATGGACCGTTCGCCCGTGCGGAGCAAGCCGCGCCGTCGCACGATGGCCCCATGCCGACCACTCGTACAGCGGCTCGTACGGCCGCCGTCGCCACCGCCGTCGCCGTCCTGCTGACTGCCGCCGGCTGCGGGGACGGCGGGGGGAACGACGAGGACCGCCCCAAGGATCTCGCCGCCCAGGTGCTGGAGTGGCAGCCGTGCCCGGCGCCCTCCGAGGCCGAGGGCGGCGGGACGAAGCCGTCTCCGCTGCCCGGGGGCATCGTCTGGGAGTGCTCGTTCCTGGACACGCCGCTCGACTGGGACGAGCCGGACGGCGAGACCATCGAACTGGCGCTCATTCGCGCACGCGCCCGGGACCAGGCGAACCGCATCGGCTCCCTCGTCTTCAACTTCGGCGGCCCCGGCGGCTCGGGCGTGGCCACCCTGCCCGCCGCCGCCAAGGACTACGGCACCCTGCACACTCGCTACGACCTGGTGAGCTTCGATCCGCGCGGGGTCGGCCGCAGCGTGCCCGTGGAGTGCCTGGACGACCGCGAGATGGACGCGTACGTGGCCGAGGACTCGACGCCCGACGACGCGTCCGAGGAGAAGACGTTCGTCGAGGGCGTCCAGTCGTTCACCGAGTCCTGCGAGGAGAACTCGGGCAACGAGCTTCCCCATGTCGCCACCGTCGACGCCGCGCGCGACATGGACCTGATACGCCAGGTCCTCGGCGACGACAAGCTGCACTACTTCGGGATCTCGTACGGCACCGAGCTGGGCGGCGTGTACGCACACCTGTTCCCGCAGCGGGTGGGGCGAGCGGTGTTCGACGCGGTGGTCGACCCGAGCGAGAACTCCGAGCAGGGCTCCCTCGGCCAGGCCGAGGGCTTCCAGCTGGCGCTGACCAACTTCCTGAAGGACTGCGTGAGCCGCGGCGACGACTGCCGGCTCCCCGGCTCCACCGTCGGGGAGATGCAGGACTGGATCATCGGGTTCCTCAACGGCCTGGACAGGAAGCCGATCGCCGGCATCGGGGAACGCAAGCTGACGCAGAGCCAGGCGCTGAACGGCATCGCGCAGGCGCTGTACTCCCGCGAGTACTGGGAGCTGCTGGAGCAGGGCCTCGACGAGGCGGAGGGCGGCAGCGGCGCGCTGCTGCTCGCGTTCTCCGACGCGTTGACCGGCCGTTCGGAGACCGGCACCTACAGCAACATCCAGGCGGCCGGCACGGCCATCGGCTGTGCCGACTCCAAGGAGCGGTACACGCTGGAGCAGACCAAGGCGAAGCTGCCCGCGTTCCGCAAGGCGTCGCCCGTGTTCGGCGACTTCCTGGGCTGGGCCCTGATGAGCTGCACCGACTGGCCGGTGCCGGGCATGTGGTCGCACCCGGACGTCTCCGCCCCGGGCGCCGCGCCGATCGTCGTCATCGGCAACACGGGCGACCCGGCCACCCCTTACGAAGGGGCGAAGGCGATGAAGGAGGCCCTCGGCAAGGGCGTGGGCGTCCAGATCACCTACCGAGGCCAGGGGCACGGCGCGTACGGCAACAGCGCGTGCGTGGACCGTGCCGTTGACGCCTATCTGCTGAACGGCAGGGTCCCCGAGGACGGGACGGTCTGCCGGTAGGCCGGTCCCGACGCCCCCCTAGGATGTCGAAACTGTCTTCGAACGCCTTGGGGGGCCCGAATGAGGAACCGAGTCCGTGCGGGGGCCGCGGCGGCCGCGATCCTGCTGCTGGCCGGTGCGGCCGCGGGATGCGGCAGCCCGGACCAGGACACGCAGGACGGCAGGAACAACGCCGCACCGTCCTCACCCGCCTCGGCCTCCGCCTCCGCGGACAGCGGCCCGCAGGCCGTGACGCTGCCCGCGTCGCTCACCGGCCAGCGGCTGGACTGGGGCGCCTGCGAGGCGCCGGTCAAGGCCTACGGAAGCTACGCCGAGCGGCCCGGCCGGGAGTGGCAGTGCGCCACGCTCAAGGCGCCGCTCGACTACGGCGACCCCACCGGGGAGACGATCGGCATCGCCCTGATCCGCTCCGTGGCGAAGGATCCGGGCCGGCGCATCGGCTCGCTCCTGTTCAACTTCGGCGGTCCCGGCGGCTCCGGTGTCGCCGCGCTGCCGAACGCCGCCAAGGGCTACGGCACCCTGCACCAGCGCTACGACCTGGTCGGCTTCGACCCGCGCGGCGTCGCCGAGAGCTCTGCGGTGGTGTGCCGCGGCGACAAGGAGACCGCGACGTCGCTGGCGCTGGACTCCACCCCGGACACGCCTGCCGAGGAGAAGGCGTACCTCGCGGACTCGGCTGCCTTCGGTGCGGGCTGCGCGGCGCGGTCCGGCCGCGTACTGCCCCATGTCGGCACGGTGAGCGCCGCCCGCGACATGGACCTGATCCGCCAGGTCCTCGGCGACGAGAAGCTGCACTACTTCGGGTTCTCCTACGGCACCGAACTCGGCGGCGTGTACGCCCACTTGTTCCCCCGGAACACCGGGCGGCTCGCGCTGGACGCGGTCGTCGACCCCTCGGCCGACTACGTGGCGCACTCGCGCAACCAGGCCCGCGGTTTCCAGCGCGCGCTGGACAACTACTTCCGCAGCCGCGGCATCGGCCCCGCCGAGGGCACCGCGCGCGTGGTGAAGCTCCTGCGCCGACTGGACCGTGAGCCGCTGCCCGCGGGCGGCGGCCGCGAGCTCACCCAGAGCCTCGCGGTGTCCGGCATCATCATGCCGCTGTACTCAAAGGACAGCTGGAAGTACCTGACGTCCGCGCTGAACTCGGCGGAGAACGGGGACGGCACGCAGCTGCTGCTGATGGCCGACTCGTTCAACAACCGCGACGAGAACGGGCGGTACGGCACGCAGGACCATTCGCAGCGCGCCATATCGTGCGCGGACGCCAAGGGCCGTGTGACGGGGGACGAGGTCCGCTCCCGCCATCTCGCCGAGTTCACCGAGGTCTCCCCCGTCTTCGGGCCCTACCTCGCCTGGGACCTGGCGGGCTGGTGCGCCGACTGGCCGGTCCCCGGCGCGTCCGACACCCCCGAGGTCTCGGCGAAGGGCGCCGCGCCGGTCCTGGTCGTCGGCACCACGGGCGACCCGGCGACACCGTACGAGGGCGCGCGCCGGATGGCGGACGAGCTCGGCGCGGGCGTCGGTGTGCTGGTCACCAACAAGGGCGAGGGGCACGGGGCCTACGGCGGCGGATCCTGTGCGAAGCGCACGGTGGACGCGTACCTGCTCGACGGCAAGATCCCGGCGGACGGCACGACCTGCACGTCGTGAGGCCGCGCCCGCGCCTCCGGCGAGAGGCATGAGGCGCGGCCCGGCGCGTCTTCCCGAACGGACAACGGCAGGGGCCCCGGACCGCACACGCGGTCCGGGGCCCCTGCACCGTCCTGGTCAGTAGACCGGCTTCTCCGGCTCGATCTGGTTGACCCAGCCGATCACGCCGCCGCCGACGTGCACCGCGTCGGCGAAGCCCGCCGACTTGAGCACAGCGAGGACTTCCGCACTGCGGACACCCGTCTTGCAATGCAGGACGATCTTCTTGTCCTGCGGCAGGTCCTGGAGGGCGCTGCCCATCAGGAACTCGTTCTTCGGGATCAGACGCGCGCCGGGGATCGAGACGATCTCGTACTCGTTGATCTCGCGGACGTCGATGATGTCGATGTTCTCGCCGTCGTCGATCCACTCCTTGAGCTGCTTGGGAGTGATCGTCGAACCGGCCGCCGCCTCCTGGGCCTCCTCGGACACGACGCCGCAGAAGGCCTCGTAGTCGATGAGCTCGGTGACGGTCGGGTTCTCGCCGCAGACCGCGCAGCTCGGGTCCTTGCGGACCTTGACCTGGCGGTACTGCATCTCCAGGGCGTCGTAGATCATCAGCCGGCCGACCAGCGGCTCACCGATGCCGGCGAGCAGCTTGATCGCCTCGTTGACCTGGATGGAGCCGATGGACGCGCACAGCACGCCCAGCACGCCGCCCTCGGCGCAGGAGGGGACCATGCCCGGCGGCGGGGGCTCCGGGTACAGGCAGCGGTAGCAGGGGCCGTGCTCGGACCAGAAGACGGAGGCCTGACCGTCGAAGCGGTAGATCGAGCCCCAGACGTAGGGCTTGTTCAGCAGCACGCACGCGTCGTTGACCAGGTAGCGCGTCGCGAAGTTGTCCGTGCCGTCGACGATCAGGTCGTACTGGCTGAAGATGTCCATCACGTTCTCGGCCTCGAGCCGCTCTTCGTGGAGGACGACGTTCACGTACGGGTTGATGCCCTTGACGCTGTCGCGGGCGGACTCGGCCTTGGAGCGGCCGATGTCCGCCTGGCTGTGGATGATCTGACGCTGCAGGTTCGACTCGTCGACCTCGTCGAACTCCACGATGCCGAGCGTGCCGACACCGGCCGCGGCGAGGTACATGAGGGCCGGCGAACCCAGGCCGCCGGCGCCCACACAGAGCACCTTGGCGTTCTTCAGCCGCTTCTGCCCGTCCATCCCCACGTCGGGGATGATCAGGTGGCGGGAGTACCTGCGGACCTCGTCGACGGTGAGCTCAGCAGCTGGCTCGACCAGGGGTGGCAGCGACACGGGGACTCCGTAGATCGGTATCAGTACGGTTGTTCTTCCGGTAACACTGCCACGGCCCTTCTCATTCCGAGACACCCGGTCCGATCTGCGAGACGATTTCGTCCCAGTAGCCGGGCAGCGCCTCGTATGGACCGCTTTGCCCCTTTCCCGCGTCCAGGGATCCCCGGTCGGTGAAGAAGATCGTCCCGGCGCCCTGCCAGCGTGCGATCCGGGTGGCCTCCTCCAGGTGCGTGCGCGGCACCCCGTGGACGAAGTGAGCGAACCGCTCGGGCGGGTAGTCCGCCGTCCACTCCGCCACCTGCGACCAGCGGTAATCCGTCCACGGCCCGGAGAACGTGACCAGCTGGTCCGCCGCCTCCGCGTAGCCGGGATACGGGTGCGTGCCGTGCCCCAGGACCAGGTGCCCGCCGCCCGTCATGGCGTCCAGCGTGGCCGTGGTGCGCCGCACCTGCGCCAGGCCCGCGCGCTCGACCGGACAGCGGTCCAGGAAGAAGCCGTCGACCCGGTACCAGTCGGCGAAGTGCTGAGCGTCACAGACGACGTCGCCGAACGAGCGCTCCCCGTGGGCGAGGTCGAGATGCCCGAGGACGCGCACCCCGGCGTTCCTCAGCCGGCCCGCCGCCTCCAGGCAGTGCGGGTCGGGCAGAGCGCCGGGACCGTCCGCGACATTGAGGACCACCCAGTGCAGCGGGGCCCCCGGGCGGGTCAGTCCGGCCCATTCGACGGGTGCGAGCAGCGGATGGGCGTAGCCCGGGATGCCGAAGCCCAGCCTGTCCGCGCCGGTGGCCGAGAGCGTGGTCCCGGAGCTCGTCAGATGCGGCATGCCGCCTCCATCCAGATGTCGGCGAGGGATTCCTCGAGGTTGATACGGGGCCGCCAGCCGAGCCGGTCCCGCGCGGTGCGCACGTCGGCCTGCTGCCAGCCGCCGCACCCGTCGGGGTACGGGGAGGGTGTGGCGGCCAGGTGCTCGACGACGGACTCGGTGCGCGGGGCGCCGATACCGGGGCGGACCGAGGGAGCGTCCAGTTCGTGCAGCGCGCCCGCGTAGCCGGCGACGCGGGCGAGGGTCGCCGTCGCGTCCCTGAGCTTCACGGCACGACCGGTGCCGATGTTGACGACGCCCTGCGCGGCGGACAGGGAGGCGGCGTGCACGGCGCGGGCCACGTCCCGCACGTCGACGAAGTCGCGCTGCACGCCGAGGCCGCTGAGCTTCAGCTCCCCGTCGCCCTGCTGCATCGCCCGGCGCATCGCCTCGGCGAGGCGGCCGAGCGGGGAGCCGGCCGGAGTGCCGGGCCCCACGGGCGAGAAGACCCGCAGGACGACGGCGTCGAGTCCGGAGCCGAGCACCAGCTCGGTGGCGGCGAGCTTGCTGACCCCGTACGGGCCGCCGGGGCGCGGCACGGCGTCCTCCGCCGTCGACGAGCCGTGCTGGGACGGGCCGTACTCCGAGGCGCAGCCGAGCTGCACGAGCCGTGCCCCGCAGCCGCTGCGGCGCAGCGCCTCGCAGACGGTGGCGACGGCGACGGTATTGTGCCGGGTCAGTTCGCGAGCACCGCCGCGGGTGGCGCCCGCGCAGTTGATGACGACACCGGGGTGGACGGCGCCGAGGAAGCGCGTGAGCGCGCCGGGGCTGCCGCCGGAGAGGTCGAAGCGCACATCGGCGTCGTCGCCGCGGCCGAGCGTCGTGAGGTGCACGGCCGGATCGGCGAGAAGCCGGTCGGCGACGAACCGGCCGAGGAATCCGTTGGCACCGAGCAGAAGCACCCTCATCGTGCGGCTCCTCGGTGCCGACGGGCCGTGTGCGGGTGGTTCGGGGTCATGCGCAGTCTCCTTCGGTGTTGCCGTTCGATGCCATGGACGCCGGGTGTCCGCGGTGTCGGCTCCGCGGGACACGTCGGCCTGTTCCACCGGTGTGCGGGTGTTCAGCGGGTGTGCGCCGAGGCCCGGGCGAGCACCGCGAACGCGTGGGCGGCGAGGCCCAGCGCGGCGGCCCCGCAGGCCAGTACGGGGACGGCGGCCGCGCCCCACGCCCCGACGAGCGCCTCCACGGGACGTGCGACGAGGTCGAGGCCGGGGAGCCTGCCCGACAGCAGCAGGGCCGACGCCGCGGCCTCGACGGCGCAGGCGGCGGCCAGGGCGGCCGACGCGGGCTCCGGGAAGCCGTGGACGACCAGCAGCCGGGCCAGGAAGAGCAGCGTGCCGAGGACCGCGGCGGGCCCGAGCGTCCCCGCGCCGGGCAGGACGAGCCCGGTCAGTGCGACGAGTGCGCCGAGCGCCGCGACGTACAGCAGGAGGACGGCGAGCAGCAGGGGGCGTGTCCCGGCGGCGAAGTCGTCCAGTCCGCGGCTGGTGCCGAGCCTGCGGCGCGCCCGTGCGGCGAAGAGGTCCGCGCACCAGGCGGCCGGGGCGACGGCGAGGGCGAGCGCGACGACGGGGGCGGAGGTCAGGGCCCACAGGCCGTCGGGGCCGCCGGCGACGATCTCGGCCGTCAGCCCTTGGCCGCCTGCCGCGTAGAGGAGCAGCCAGAGTGTCCACAGGCGTGCGGCGGGGAGCGTACGGCCCCGGGCACGCAGCGGGCCGCTGCGCAGCGCGAACAGGAGCGCGAGGCCCGTGGCGAGGGCGCCGATCACTCCGGACGCGAGCCGGGCGGCGCCCTCGGTGGCGGCGGTGCCCGCGACCGCGAGGGCGCACACGACGCCCGGCAGCAGCGGCGCCAGGTACGGCCCGGCCCGCCCGGCGCGCGAACCGGCGGCGCGCGCCGGGCGGTCGTCCGTGGTGGCGGGGACGCGCTCGGCCCGCGCGAACATCTCCTCTGCGAGCGAGAACACGTCCCGGTGCCGGAAGCGGGCGGCGGTGCGGTCGGTCAGCCCGTGGGCCTCGAGTCCGGCGGCGATCTCCAGGGGGTCGACGGCCTGTTCGCACAGTTCGCGGTGCCGGTGGATGAGCCCTTTGACGGGATCGACGCCGCCGCGCCGCACGGCGGCGCTCGTGGACCCGCCCCGCACGGGGGCGCCGGCACTGGGGAAACGGTCCCGCACGGCCGCGCCGCGGGTGGCCGCGCCGGTCGGCGCGGAGCCGCCGGTGCTCGCGGCACCGTCGTCACCAGGGGCCTGGCGGGGACCGTCCGCCCCAGGACCACCGGCGACCGCCGGCTCGGCGCCAGGGGGCGCGCCTGACGCGCCACGTCCCGGGCTGTCCCCGGCGGCCTCCGGAAGCGTGCCGGTCGGTGCCGGACGACTGAGGGCCTCGGCAGGGCGGATCCCGTCGAAGGTCTCGCCCTCCACGCTCGCCCGGTCCCGCACGGAGGAGGGCTCCGGGCCGGCCTCCGGGACGCCGCCGGGCGCGGACTCGGCGCGGATGTCGTCGAGTGCCGTCAGAGCCGCCCGGGCCCGCACCGCGTGGTCGTCGCCGGCCGCGGCCTCCAGGCCGACGCCGAGGTCCTGGTGCAGGGCCGCCAGCTCCTCGGCGGCCCTGTTCCCCGTGACGCGTGACGCGTTCACCGGCCTGCCTCCTTCCCGGTCTCGGGTGCCGGAACTGCGCCGACGAGCCCCGGTCCGGGGGCCGCGGCCCAGCTCGGCGTGTGCGTGCTCACGTCGCCCGTCCAGCCGCCCGGCACATGCGCTTCGGCCGGGTGCGAAAAGGGCAGCGGCTCCCCGTCGGCGTCGAGGGCCTCCCGCTGCACCGGCGAGTGCGAGATCAGCTCCAGGTAAATGCCGCGAAATGCCGTCAGGTTCTGTTCCACGGTGAAGAGTTCGAGCGCGCGGGCACGCGCGGCCGCGCCGAGTCGCGCCCGGCGCTCCGGGTCGCGCAGCAGCGCGAGGCACGCGTCCGCGAGCGCCCGCGGGTTGCGCGGGGGCACGACCAGCCCCGTGCCGCCGATGACTTCGACGACCGCGCCGACGTCCGTGGACACCGTGGCCCGGCCGCAGAACATCGCCTCGACCAGGCTGACCGGGAAGCCTTCGACCACGCTGGAGAGGACGACGACCGCGCCGGCTGCGTAGGCGTCGGCCAGTTCGGGTGTCTCGGGGCCGCCGATCTCCTCGAAGGAGACCGGATTGTCCCCGACGGCGTGCGCGCCCGCGGCCTCGTCGGGGAAGAGCTGTGCGGCCAGGGCCCGGCAGTGGGCGAGGTAGGTCGCGGCCTCCTCTCCCTGCGCCGGTGCGCCGAAGAGCCGCAGGCGCGCGGCCGGCTCCTCCTTGCGGACCTCCGCGAAGGCGTGCAGCAGGGCGATGAGGTCCTTGGCCGGCTCGATCCTGCCGACCCAGACGAGGGTGTGTCCGTCCCCGGCGTCGTCGCTCTCGCCGACGGCCGCGAATCGGTCCGCCTCCATGCCGGGGTGGACCGTGCGCAGCCTGGCGCGGTCGGCACCGCTTTTCTCCTGCCAGCGGCGGGTGTGACCGTTGCCGGGGGTGATGACGGCGGCCTGCCGGTAGAGCTCGGCGGCGAGCTGTCCGTGGAACCCGGCGAGCATGGCCCGTACGGGACCGCTCAGCCCGGCCTCGCGCCCGGCGAGGTACCGCGCGCGCAGGTGGACGCCGTACTCGGTGACCAGCAGCGGGACTCCGCAGAAGCGTTTGGCCACAAGGCCGGGCAGAGCCGCCGGTCCCCCGGACGCTGCGTGGCAGAGGTCGGCCGAGGCGAGGGCGTCGTCCTCGTACCAGTCGAGCGACAGGGGGCGCAGGGCGTGCTCCATGCGGTCGGCGACATCGAGCAGGTCGGCGACGGTCACCCCCCGGAGGGCGCGGTGTGCGCCGGGCGCGCGGCAGGCGGACTCCAGGACGCACAGGGCAGCTTCGGACCGCAGGGCCGCGTGAAGTCCGCCGTGGTCGCGGGCCTGGTCCGCGAGACCGTACAGGCCGTCGGCGAAGCCGTCGCCGCCGGTGCAGACCGCGGCCGCCAGGTCCCCGAAGTGCCCGGCGAAGCGCCGCCGTTCGCGCCGCCCGTGGCGCACGCCGTCGTCCGCGGGCGCCCACAGTCGCGCCGTACGCACCTGGCGCACCTGGGGCGGCAGAGCGGGTGGTCCCTCCTGAGGGGCGCTGTGGCTGAGCGCGTAGACGTCGAACTCGTGCTGCGCGAGGCCGCGCACCAGCCGGTCGCACCAGAGCCCGGACTCACCCGCCGCATACGGATAGGCACCGTCCGTAAGCAATCCGATCCGCACGCGTGCACCCCCGATCTCCCTTGTGGGCGGCCGCCGTTGGTTTCCGGCGGCTCTCGGCGGGACGACGTTATGCGGATGTGGCGGTGGCGCGACGGACGGTTGTCCATCGCGCCACCAGAAGGGGTGAACGCCCGTAACTTTCGCATGCAGGTAGCGTTCTGTCGCGCTACAGTGCGTTTTCGTCACGCAGCGTCATGCTGCGGCCAGCTCCGCGCGGCCTCAGTCGCCGGGGTGCACCCAGGGGTTCGGCTTGCACGCGACGCCGCCGATGTCCAGCGACTTCGTCTGCTGCTGCATCACCGGCGCCAGCGCCCCCGGCGTCTGGCAGTTCACGTGGTTGTAGCCGAGCCGGTGCCCGACCTCGTGGTTGATGAGCATCTGCCGGTAGGCGAGCATCGCGCCCGGCCCGAACGTCTCGGCGCCCTGCGCCCACCGGTACGCGTTGATCATCACGCGCTCCGTCGACGCGGAGTCGCACGAGACGTTGTCGACGGTCGTGTCCAGACCGGACTTGGCGCACCAGGTGGCGGTCGTGCCGGGGCTCGCGAGAGTGATGACGAAGTCGGGCCGGCCCGACGAGATGCGCTCGAAGGTCATGGCCCCGCCGTGCGCCCAGCTCCGCTCGTCGTTCAGCGTCTCCTGGACGGCCCGGGCGAACAGGCCCCGGTCGAGGCCGAGCCCCTTCTCGACGTCGATCCGATAGCGGATCTTGCGCCCCTTGCCGGGCGCCCTGTCCAGGCCGGGCACCGCCTCGAAGTCCCCGGACGCCCGCAGTTCGGGGTCGATGGGGAACTGCCGGGTCATCAGCTGCGCGTACGTCGGGGACGCGGGCGGCCGGGCCGCCTCCTGGGCGGGTGCCCGCCTGCCGTCGGACCGGCCCGGGCGCTCCTGCACGGCCCCGCGGTCCTGCGCCGACGACCGGGCGCCGGCGCTGTCGTGCCGGTCGACGGCCACCTGGCCGGCGACGACGACCGCGAGGACCGTGGTCACGGCGGCGGCCGCGACGCCGGTGAACGTGCGTCCCTTGCCGCCCTTGGCCGGAGGCTCCCCGGCCTCGTCGGCACCGTGCGCCTCGGCCTCGGGGGCCGGATCGCTGTCGGGCCCGTACGGGTCAGGGGCCGGGCCGGCCGCCGGCGCGTCGAAGGCCTCGACGAACTCCCGGCGCGGGCCCGGTATGCGCGGCCCGCCCACCGCCGCGGGCGGCGGCGCGGTCCGTACCTGCTGCTGCGTACCGGTCTGCCAGTCGCCCCAGCCGCCGCCGGACTCGTGGTGCTCGGGGTGCCCGCCCCTGGCCGGTCCGGCGAAGGGTCCGGTCCCTGCGGAGGTGTGCTGCTCGGGGCCGGAGCCCCCCGACCGCCTGCGCCGACCGCTGCCGGGCGAGGCAACGGCGGCCTCCCGCTCCCCGGAGGCCGGACCGGGTGCGCCCCCGGAGCCGGCGCCCTTGGGTGCGGGGCCCTTGCGACTGTGTCGTCCCACGCCCCGGATCAGCTCCCACTGCAGTCGTCGAGCAGTTCCCGGAATGCCTGGGCGACCGTTTCCGGGTACTCCATCATCGCAACGTGCCCGGCGTCCGGGAGCGTCAGCAGCCGGGAGTCCCGGAACGCCGCTGCCGCCTTGCGCGCCATACGGTACGAGACGAGCTGGTCCTTGCGCCCGTAGACGAGCAGGGTCGGCGCGAGGACGCGCTCCGCCTGACGCCACAGCCCGTGCTGCCCGCCGAGCGTGTACGCGTCAACAATGCCACGTGCCGACCTGGTCATCGCGTCCCAGAAGTACGGAAGGCGCAGGCGCCGCTCCATCTCCTCGACCGCGTTGCGCAGCGCCTCCTCCGTCACCCGTGCGGGGTCCCCGTAGCAGAGCGCGAGTACCCCGCGGGTGCGCTGTTCGGCGCTCCACTCCTTCGTCAGCCTTGCGAAGAGCAGGGCCACTCCGGGCAGAGCAAGCAGCCCGGTGGGAAGCGCGGAGCGCTGCACGCGCAGCTCGGGCAGCGCGGGCGAGACGAGGGTGAGCGTGCGCACCAGGTCGGGGCGGACGGCCGCGACCCGGGTGCACACGGCGCCGCCGAGCGAGTTGGCGAGCAGGTGGACGGGTCCGCGGTCGCTCGCGTCCAGGAAGCGGATGACCGCGCGGGCGTGCCCGGTGACCGAGTAGTTGCCGTCGTCCGGCGGCGGCGAGTCACCGAAACCGGGGAGGTCGACGGCCTCGCCGTCCACGACGTCCTCGAGGTGCGCCATCAGGGCCGACCAGTTCTGCGACGAGCCGCCGAGGCCGTGCACGTACAGCGCGGGCGGCAGCCCGGCGGTGGCCGGCGGGCGGGAACGGACGGTCAGGGTGAGGCCCGGCAGGGTGACGGAGCGCAGCTTCTCGCCCTCGGCGACACGGACGGTCGCGACCTTGGGGGCCACCGCGGCGTTCGCGGCGGCGGCGCCCGGCAGCTCGGTCGAAGACATGCGGGCAATGTTACGAGACGATCACGCCATGACTCGTGTGTTCGGTGTCACAGATGCGGCACCTACCGCGTAGCGCCCGCCATCAGGAACTCCTAGGCTCGTACTAAAGGGCGCATTCCAGGGAAAGCGGTGCGGTATGACAGTCGATCCCACTGAACCGGAAACCTTCACCGAGGACGACGACACCGCCACGACCGACGACACGGAGGTCCCCGAGGCCGACGCCGCCGAGCAGCACACCGACGTACGCCCGGAACGGGACGATCCGGTGAACCGCGCCGATCCGGACGCCGCGAACGAGGCGGACGCCGCCGAACAGGCGCGCGTGGTGACGCTCGACGAGGACGACTACCGGTGACCTGCCGCGTTTGTCGCCGGTATGTCCGCGTATTGCCCGCGAACAGGCAGCTTCCGTGACTGTCCGGTCCGTGAAATTCTGCGTCCGCACCACGCGCTCCGTCGTTACCCAAAAGTACGATGGCGGCGCGGCGCACAGCGCGTACGGAAGAACTGTGCTTGTTCACCACACTGGGAGGCGGCGTGACAGCCATCGAGCAGACAGAGGCGGCGCGCCCGCGGGGCACACGCCTGCCACGCCGAGCCCGCAGAAACCAGCTCCTGGGCGCGGCCCAGGAAGTTTTCGTGGCTCAGGGGTACCACTCGGCCGCCATGGACGACATCGCCGAGCGGGCCGGCGTCAGCAAGCCCGTGCTCTACCAGCACTTTCCCGGAAAGCTGGAGCTCTACCTCGCGCTCCTGGACCAGCACTGCGAGTCGCTGCTCCAGGCGGTCCGCACGGCGCTCGCGTCGACCACCGACAACAAGCTGCGTGTGGCGGCGACCATGGACGCCTACTTCGCCTACGTCGAGGACGAGGGCGGCGCATTCCGGCTCGTCTTCGAGTCCGACCTGACGAACGAGCCCGCGGTCCGCGAGAGGGTGGAGCGGGTCTCGTTGCAGTGCGCGGAGGCCATCTCGGACGTGATCGCCGAGGACACCGGCCTGTCCAAGGAGGAGTCGATGCTGCTGGCCGTGGGCCTCGGCGGTGTCTCCCAGGTCGTCGCGCGCTACTGGCTCTCCAGCGGCTCCGGCATCCCGCGGGACACGGCGGTGCAGTTGCTCACGTCCCTCGCGTGGCGCGGTATCGCGGGCTTCCCGCTGCACGGCAGCGAGCAGCACCCGGCCGAACAGCACTGAAGCTGTTCGCTCCTGGCGTTCCCCACCCGCGCCTGCCGTGTCCGGTGTCCGGGCTAATGTGTGCTGCATACGGCGCGTTGATCGCGCAACGCAACTGACCGTTCGGAGGGACATAGCCGTGGAGGTCAAGATCGGCGTGCAGCACGCGCCCCGGGAGATCGTTCTGGAGAGCGGGCAGTCCGCCGAGGAGGTCGAGCGCGCGGTGGGCGATGCGCTGGCCGGCAAGGCGCAGCTGCTCAGCCTGACGGACGAGAAGGGCCGCAAGATCCTGGTGCCGGCCGACCGTCTCGCCTACGTGGAGATCGGCGAGACGACGGCGCGACGTGTGGGATTCGGCGCCCTGTAGGCACGGGGTCGATCACATCGAAGGAGGGCCCGGCGGTTTCCCGCCGGGCCCTCACCCATTTCTCCCCCGATGCCGGATTCCCCTGTTCAGGGCCCTTTTTCGCCTACTCAGGGGAGGGTTGTGATCCGTTGCCCCGGGGTAGTACGGGCTGTGACCGTTCCTGCCGCGCCGGCGTCCGTGAGGTGATCAGCAGTGCTCCTGGAAGCGCTCGGTTCCGTCCTGATCGGCTTGGCCCTCTCCTGGGCCGCGACGCGCCACCTCGCCGAACGGCTCCCGTCCCGCAGGGTGGTGTTCACGACGGGCACGCTGGGCGCACTGTTCGGCGCCTATGTGACGCATGTGGCGCTCGGTCCCGGCCATGAGCTGGTGACCCTGATCGGCTCCGCGGCGATCGGCGCCGTGCTGCTGTCGCTGCTGCTGCGGCCCTCGACACGCAGACTGCACCGCGCGTTCCCTTTCTGAAGGACGACGACGACCGGCCGCGCGAGGAAGGGCGGCCGGGCAGGAAGCCCCCTCGGCGAGGGCACCCACCGCATCGAGGCAGGGACCGTCCTGCGCCTGCCGGAAGGCGCGGAGGTGCCCGAGCGGACCGGTTCGGGGACGGAC
>NZ_JBSFUR010000035.1:0-65180 GCF_053591895.1 Streptomyces sp. NPDC002867
GCCGACGCCGCCCCGGCTGCGCCTGCCGGCGTCGGCCACGGGGGCGCCGTGAGCGCCGAGCGGCGCAGAGCCGGCGGGAGCTGCTTGACCCGCGCCGGACGCGTGGTCGGCGTCGGACGTAGGCTCGTCGGCGTCGGCCGGCCGCTCCGCGTGCGACGCACGGTCGCCGTCCGCCGCGGACGTACCCTCCGGCTGGGCGGGGCGGCGGGCGCTCGGGGGCAGGGTGTTGGAGTTCGCCTCCGCCGCCGAGCCCGGCAGGGTCAGCGCCGGGCCCGCGCCCGGGACCGGCGTCTGCCGGGACGCCGTCGCCGGCGGGCCGTCCGGCAGCAGCGCCGCCGGGACGACGACCACCGCCGTGATCCCGCCCTGTTTGTGCTCGCGCAGCTGGATCCGTACCCGGTGACGCGCCGCCAGCAGCGCGGCCACCCGCAGGCCGAGCCCCTCGGTCTCGCGGCCGGTGTCGCTCTCGTACGTCTCCGGGTTCTTCAGCCGGGCGTTGAGCTCCTCGATGCGCGCCTCGGTCATGCCGATGCCCGCGTCCTGGACGGAGAGCATCACCTCGCCGCTCTCCAGCAGCCAGCCCGACATCTCGACCTGCGCGTCCGGCGGGGAGAACGACGTGGCGTTCTCGAGCAGTTCGGCGACCAGGTGGCTGAGGTCGTCGGCGGCGAAGCCCGCGACCTGGGCGTGCGGCGGCAGGGACTGGATGACGACCCGGTCGTAGCGCTCGATCTCGCTGACCGCTGCGCGCAGGACGTCGACGAGCGGGACGGGGCCGACGTGGCCCTGGCCGTGCTCGGCGCCCGCGAGGACCAGCAGGTTCTCGCTGTGCCGGCGCATGACCGTGGCCATGTGGTCGAGCTTGAAGAGGGTGGCGAGCCGCTCGGGGTCCTGCTCGCGCTCCTCCAGATTCTCGATGACGCCCAGCTGGCGTTCGACGAGGCCGAGCGTGCGCAGCGAGAGGTTGACGAAGGTGTGGTGGACGGTGTGGCGCAGGCGCTGCAGCTCGGTGGTGAGCTCCTCGGTGCGCTCGCCGAGCTCGGCGCGGACCTCGGCCAACTCGGTGGCGAGCGCCTCGCGCGAGCCGGTGAGGCCGCTGCGTTCGGCGTCGAGGTGCCGGACACGCGCACCGAGGTCCCGCAGCGTCCCGTGCAGGCTGTTGAGGGACCGTACGACCTGGGCGAACTCGTCGTTGCGGCCGGTGAAGCGGACCGGCTCCTCCGTCTCGGGCGACTCCGCGAGCCGGGCGGCGCCGATGCGCAGGACGGCGAGCGGGCGGGTGAGCGTGCGTGAGACGGCCGCCAGCACGCCGATGGTGACGACGAGCAGCCCGCCGAGGAGCGCGATGCGTACTTCGAGCGCGGTGACGTCGTCGTCGCGCAGGTGCTCGATGCGCACCAGCCGGTCGGCGGCGAGTGCGGTCTCGGCGCCGCGCATCTGCTCGATGCGGGCGGTGAGCGCGGCCTCCAGTTCGGACCGGTCGGTGCCGCGCTCG
Source organism: Streptomyces sp. NPDC002867 (assembly GCF_053591895.1). Classification (NCBI taxonomy): domain Bacteria; kingdom Bacillati; phylum Actinomycetota; class Actinomycetes; order Kitasatosporales; family Streptomycetaceae; genus Streptomyces; species Streptomyces sp. NPDC002867. The sequence goes on from NZ_JBSFUR010000035.1 coordinate 1,496, forward strand.
GACGCGGAGAGGCGGGGCTGGTCGGTGAGGCGGGCGAGAAGGCTCTCGGCGGCCTTGACCTCGGGGCCGGTGACGGTGGCGGCCAGGTTGTCGCGGGCGTCCTTGCCCGCGGCCTGGTCGAAGTCGGCGAGGGCGGCGAGTTCGCGGACGCGGGCCTGCTGGGCCGCGGCGGTGAGCTCGTTGCGGGTGCGGGCGTCGACGCCGGAGTCCTCGGCGGCGGTCTGTACGGGCAGGCCGGTGGCCGGGTCGTACGTCAGCCGGGTCTCGGGCTGCGGCACGGACAGCGCGGCGAGCAGCAGTCCGCGGGCGGCGGACGCCTGCTCCACGGCGAGCCCGAGCGCGGCGGGCGCGCGGGTGGCCTCGGCGGCGCGCGGCGGGGTCTTCTCGGCGAGCTCGTCGGCGAGGGCCTGGAGCTGGTTGATGACCGCGGTGTAGGCGCGGTGCACCTCCAGGGGGGCACCCGTGCCGGTGAGGGCGGTGCGGCGCACGCCGGGCAGGGAGGCGAGTGCGCGGCGCAGGTCGGCGTGGTCGTCCGGCACGGCGGCGCGGATCTCGCGGATCTGGCGGTCGACGCGGGCGCTGAGGGTCGCGGAGAGCTTCGGCGCGTCCGTGGCCTCGCCGTCCTCGTCCCCGTCCGCGCCGTCGTTCGCGGAGTCGCGGCCGGCGGCGACGTAGGCGGTGACCTCGTCGCGTTCGTCGGCGAGGGAGTGCGCGAGGGTGACGGCCTGGCGGTCGAGCTCGGCGAGGGTCACCAGGCGCTGGGCCTCGGTCAGTTCCGCGGAGGTCGCGAGGACGCCGGGTGCTCCGGCGCCGACGACGAGGAGGCCGACCACGGCCACTCCGGCGACGAGCCGGCTGCGTACGCGCGCGCGGCGCCCGGAGGGGGTCATGGTGTCCTGCGCGGGGCCGGTGCTCGGCGCGGGACCTGCGGATGGCCCGGGACCGGTGCTCGGCGCGGGACCGGTGGTGTGCGCGGGTCCCGTGGACTGCGCCGGGAACACGGAGGCCCCGGCGGAGGTCCGGACGGCTTCGCCCTGTCCCTGCGGAGGCAAGGGGGCCGCAGGGGCCGGGACCTGGAGCTCGCCTGCCGTTCCAGTGGGCCTGTCGCCCTTGCCCCGAGGCCGCTTCTTCTGCACCGGTGCTCGCAATCTTGCTTGACTCGTCCACCCATGAAGCAGAGATGACGACCGGTCACACGCGAGAGCCCCACCCCTGGTACGGCTTCCGACCATTCCAGTGCCTTTGGGAGGGAGGCGCGCATCGGCCGCTCCGCCACCCGAACGAGTGAACAACATCCCCGAGTTGGCGAACAACTTTCCCCAACGCCGACACGCCCGGCTTCCGGCGTGTGGGTTGGACCTGGGAGCCGCCCTTTGGCAGGATGCGCGCCCGCAGCTTCGCACAGCGGTCCATTTGGGTCGAAGCAACCCCTCTGACCTGCTGGTACGAGCCAATCCGTGCGATGTGAGGGTAGTGCGGAGGAGTCATGCAGACTGAGGACATGCGCATCGAACTCGCCACCGCCCCCGGCGCCCCGGAACGCCTCAACGAGGACTGGGCCTCGGTGGCTCTGCCCGCATCGGGACAGGGCGGAACGCTGGTGGTCCTGGACGGAGTGACTCCACCTCAGGGCGACGCGGGATGCGTGCACGGGGTTCCGTGGTTCACCGCCCGACTGGGCGGCGGCCTGGTCGAACTGTCCGGTTCGCGGCGTGATCTGCCCCTGACCGGCGTCCTCTCGGAGGCGATCCGGCGCACCGCGGACGCCCACCGGGACACCTGTGACCTTTCTCACGTGCGGACGCCCCAGGCGACGGTGGTCCTCGCCCGGTGGGGCGGAGCGGCCGACGAGGTGGAGTACCTGGTGCTCTCCGACTCGACGCTGCTGCTGGAGTCGGCCGACGGCTCGGTCCGGGCGGTGCTGGACGACCGGCTCGACCGGCTGCCCCGGGGCGCGTTGCGCACGCACGCGTCGGCCGACGCCCTGCGCAACGCCGAGGGCGGGTTCTTCACGGCGGCGGCCGACCCGGCGGTGGCGGAACGGGCGGTGACGGGCGGCGTCGCGCGCGAGGACGTACGGGCGGTGGCGGCGCTGACCGACGGCGCGTCGCGCTGGGTGGACATGTTCGCGGAGGGGGACTGGGCCGCGTGCGTGGGCGTGCTGCGCAAGGAGGGCGCCCAGGCGCTGATCGACCGGGTGCGGGCCCTGGAGACGGCGCGGCGGCGTACGGACGCGGTCCGCCACAAGCTCCACGACGACGCCACGGCGGCTCTCGTCGAGTTGTGAGGCGCCCGGGCGTTCGCCGCCGCCCGGGTGCTCAGCCCTCCGCGCGCGCGTTCAGCTGGTGCAGGAGCCGGGCCAGTTCCGCGACCTCGCGCCGGTCCCAGCCGGCAAGCTTGCTCCGGTAGCGGTCGCGGCGGGCATCGCGCACATGACGGAATCGCGCCAGCCCTTCCTGTGTGAGCCGTACGAGGGAGGCGCGGCCGTCGGCGGGGTCGGGCTCACGGGTGACCAGCCCGAGTTCCTCGAGGGCCCGCAGTTGCCGGCTCATGGTCGCCTTGCCGACGCCGAAGTACCCGGCGAGTTCGGTGGCGCGCTGCTGTCCGGTCTCCTCCAGGCGTACGAGCAGACCGTAGGCGGCGGGTTCCAGGTCGGGGTGGACCTCGCGCGCCATCTCTCCGGACGAGGCCCTCGCGCGGCGCAGGAAGACCGACAACTCCCGCTCCAGCGCGAGGAACTCGCGGTCCACACCACTGCTGTCATTGGGGCCGGCTTCGCTCGCCGTACCGCTTTCGTGCACGTCAGCACCCCTCGTGCGCTTTCCCGGTGATGAAAGTTTCTTCCGGCGGCTCGCGTCGCCGCAGCTCGGCAAGTATTTCGCAGGCGTAGACCAACGGCGGCGGCCCGGCCCCCTTCCACGGCGCGTTCTACGTGCGTAGCGTCCTGCATGGCATGTCCACACCATGCAGGTCCGCCACGACATGTCGACACATCGTCAGATCTCCTCCACCGAGGTCTTCGGAGGCACGCCATGCCCGTGCACAGATCCGGAACGACCGGACGCAAGCGACTCGCTGCGGCCGGCACTTTCCTCGCAGTCCTCTCCCTCCTCCTCGTCGCCCCCGGCTCCGCCACCGCGGACCCCAAGCCCAGGCCCGAGCGCGGCTCGGCGCACATGGGCATGGGCGTCATCGCCCATGACGGCCAGGGCGGCCTCCCCCCGGACACCCGCGCCGTCCAGACGGAAGGCGTCGACGTCTCCAGCCACCAGGGCAACGTCGACTGGGCCGCGCTGTGGCACAGCGGCGTCAAGTGGGCCTACGTCAAGGCCACCGAAGGCACGTACTACAAGAACACGTACTTCACACAGCAGTACAACGGCTCGTACAACATCGGCATGATCCGGGGCTCGTACCACTTCGCGACCCCGGACACGACCTCCGGCGCGGCCCAGGCCGACTACTTCGTCAACAACGGCGGCGGCTGGTCGCGGGACGGCAAGACCCTGCCGGGCGCACTCGACATCGAGTGGAACCCGTACGGCCCGGCCTGCTACGGCAAGTCGCAGGCCGGGATGGTCACCTGGATCCGGGACTTCCTGAACCGGTACAAGTACCGCACCGGCCGTGACGCGGTCATCTACACGGCGACCGGCTGGTGGAAGCAGTGCACCGGCAACTACTCCGGCTTCGCCGCGTACAACCCGCTCTGGATCGCCCGCTACAACACGACGCCCGGCGAGCTCCCGGCGGGCTGGGTCTACTACACGATGTGGCAGTACACGTCGTCCGGGCCGATCGTCGGTGACCACAACAAGTTCAACGGCGCGTACGACCGTCTCCAGGCGCTCGCCAACGGCTGAGCCCCGCGTCGCGCCCCACCGGCCCGTCCGCTGATCCCGTCCCCGCTGCCCCGTCCCGTATCGCGCCGGCCGTCACGACCAGTGCGCGGGGCGGGTCAGCCCCTCCGGCAGGCGGGTGGTGCCGTCCCCGCGGGCCGCGTTCACCTGCGGCTGGGTGAGGAAGATGCTGCCGGTCAGGTCCGCGCCCGACAGGTCGGCGTCCCTGAGATCCGCCCCGATCAGGTCGGCCTGCCGCAGATCGGCGCCGCTGAGGTCGGCGGCGATGAGATACGCGCCCCGCAGACTCGCCCCGCGCAGATCCGCGCCGCGCAGCCGGGCGCCCATCAGGTCCGCGCCCCTGCGGTCCTTCTTCTTGCGCCCGCTCCCCGCGCGGACCAGTTCACTGGTGCGCAGCAGCAAGACGTTCACGTCCTGGCGGTGGGCCGCGACGTCCAGCTTCAGCAGCGCGTCGGCGTCGAGGCCGGTCAGCCGCTCGATCGTCTCCCGCTGCCGGCGCAGAGCGTCGTGGACCTCGCGAGCGGCGTCGAGCCGCAGCGCCTCGTTCACGTACCAGAGCAGTTCGTGCAGGTGCCGGACGACGGGGAAGACCCGGAACATCTGCGGGGCGGTCTCAGGGGCCCGGCGCCAGTCCGTACCGCCGTAGGTGACCTGCGAGACCTGCTGACCGGCGCCGAAGCAGTCGTAGACGGTGCACCCCTGGAAACCGCTCGCGCGCAGCCGGCTGTGGATGCCGCAGCCGAAGTCGGTCCGGAGATGGGCGCACGGTGTCCCCGCGTCCTTGTTCACGGCGAAGTCGGCGGAGGCGGTGAAGGGCAGCGCCACACAGCACAGCCCGAAGCAGTTCGCGCAATCGGCCTGCAGGGATCTCATCCGTCCATTGTGCGGGACCGCGAGCACGGGACGGGCCCGGCCATGGTGCGGGACCGCTCACAGGCGAGGACCCGGCCGATACGCGGGACCGCGAGCACGGGAACGGGCCCGGCCATGGTGCGGGACCGCTCACAGGCGAGGACCCGGCCGATACGCGGGACCGCGAGCACGGGACGGGCCCGGCGGTGGATCACCACAGCCGGGCCCGTGCGCCCTCGTGCCGTCAGGCCGCGGCCGTCACCGACACCTCGGCCGGGGAGAGCGCGAGCTCCAGCACCTGCCGGACGTCCGTGACCGGGTGGACCTCCAGCTTGTCGAGGATCTCGGCCGGCACGTCGTCCAGATCGGCCTCGTTCCGCTTGGGGATCACGACCGTCGTGATGCCCGCGCGGTGCGCCGCCAGCAGCTTCTGCTTCACGCCGCCGATGGGCAGCACCCGGCCGGTCAGCGACACCTCGCCGGTCATCGCCACATCCGTGCGCACCTGGCGTCCGGAGAGCAGCGACGCGAGCGCCGTGGTCATCGTGATGCCCGCGCTCGGGCCGTCCTTGGGCACCGCGCCCGCCGGGAAGTGGATGTGCACGCCCCGGTCCTTGAGGTCGGCGACCGGCAGTTCGAGCTCGGCTCCGTGCGAGCGCAGGAAGCTCAGCGCGATCTGCGCGGACTCCTTCATCACGTCGCCGAGCTGCCCGGTCAGGGTCAGCCCCGCGCCGCCGGTCTCCGGATCGGCGAGCGACGCCTCGACGAACAGCACGTCGCCGCCCGCGCCGGTCACCGCCAGTCCGGTGGCCACACCGGGCACCGCGGTGCGGCGCTCGGCCGGGTCCTGGGCGGACTCGGGCACGTGGTGCGGCCGTCCGATGAGCCCGCGCAGCTCACCGTCGGTGACGGTGAACGGCAGCTCGCGGTCGCCCAGTTCGTGCTGGGCCGCCACCTTGCGCAGCAGCCGCGCGATGGACCGCTCCAGGTTCCGCACGCCCGCCTCGCGGGTGTACTCCCCCGCCAGCTTGCGCAGCGCCGAGTCGTCCAGCGTGACCTCGCCGGGCTCCAGGCCCGCCCGCTCCAGCTGGCGCGGCACGAGGTGGTCCCGGGCGATGACGACCTTCTCGTCCTCGGTGTAGCCGTCGAGCCGTACGAGCTCCATCCGGTCGAGCAGGGCCTCGGGGATGGCCTCCAGCACGTTGGCGGTGGCGAGGAAGACGACGTCGCTGAGATCGAGTTCGACCTCCAGGTAGTGGTCGCGGAAGGTGTGGTTCTGCGCGGGGTCGAGGACTTCGAGCAGAGCCGCCGCCGGGTCGCCGCGGAAGTCGGAGCCGACCTTGTCGATTTCGTCGAGCAGGACGACCGGGTTCATGGAACCGGCCTCCTTGATCGCGCGGACGATACGGCCGGGCAGGGCGCCGACGTAGGTGCGCCGGTGGCCCCGGATCTCCGCCTCGTCCCGTACGCCGCCGAGGGCGACGCGCACGAACTTGCGGCCCATCGCGTGCGCCACGGACTCGCCGAGCGACGTCTTGCCGACGCCGGGCGGGCCGACGAGGGCCAGCACCGCGCCGCCCCTGCGGCCGCCCACGACCCCGAGACCGCGCTCGGCACGCCGCTTGCGCACCGCCAGGTACTCCGTGATCCGCTCCTTCACGTCCTGCAGGCCCGCGTGCTCGGCGTCCAGGGTCGCCTTGGCGCCCGGGATGTCGTAGGAGTCCTCGGTGCGCTCGTTCCAGGGCAGTTCGAGGACGGTGTCGAGCCAGGTGCGGATCCAGGAGCCCTCGGGCGACTGGTCGCTCGCCCGCTCCAGCTTCTCGACCTCCTTGAGGGCGGCCTCCCGCACCTTCTCGGGCAGGTCGGCGGCCTCGACGCGGGCCCGGTAGTCGTCGGACTCGTCCTCGCCCTCCTGGCCGTTGAGCTCGCGCAGCTCCTTGCGCACGGCGTCCAGCTGGCGGCGCAGCAGGAACTCGCGCTGCTGCTTGTCCACGCCTTCCTGGACGTCCTTGGCGATCGACTCGGCCACCTCCTGCTCGGCCAGGTGGTCGCGCAGCTGCTCGGTGGCGAGCTTGAGCCGGGCCACCGGGTCGGTGGTCTCCAGCAGCTCGATCTTCTGGGGGGTGGTCAGGAACGGCGAGTACCCGGAGTTGTCGGCGAGCTGCGAGATCCCCTCGATCTGCTGCACGCGGTCGACGACCTGCCAGGCGCCGCGCCTCTTCAGCCAGTCGGTGGCCAGCGCCTTGTACTCCTTGACCAGCTCCGTGACGGCGCCGGGCAGCGGATCGGGAACGGTCTCCTCGACGACGGCGCCCTCGACCCACAGAGCTGCGCCGGGACCGGTGGTCCCGGCGCCGATGCGGACGCGGCCGACGCCGCGGATGAGCGCGCCGGGATCGCCGTCGGACAGCCGGCCGACCTGCTCGACCGTGCCGAGGACACCCGTCGCGGCGTATGTGCCGTCCACGCGGGGAACGAGCAGCACCTTCGGCTTGCTGCCGGAGGGTCGGGCGGCAGCCTGGGCGGCCTCGACCGCGGCCCGTACTTCGTTGTCGGACAGGTCGAGCGGCACGACCATGCCGGGCAGTACGACCTCGTCGTCCAGCGGCAGGACGGGCAGGGTGAGCGGTGAGTGAGCCGTGATATCGGCAGCCATGATCTCCCCTTAGGCAGTCAAGTTGAGCTGTACCGACTCAATGCATATGAGCCCCTGGATGTTCCCTGGGCGATGTTCGCTGTGAGCGATCACTCTCTCGCGCTGCGAGGGGGGCACCCGAGCCGCCGCCCCGCCCTCTGGGCCTGGCGCCCGGGCCACCTCAGCATGTGTAATAGCCCCATGCAGACTTCAGTCATTACATCGGCCTGGGTCCGCGGCTGGGTCGTGTCCCGGGGCGCGGCCGATCCCGTGGTCAGACCGTGGGGCTTCACCGTCGACGTCGGCCAGGTCACGCACGCCACCCGGCACGTCCTGACGGCCGACGACGAGGCCACCGTGCGCAAGGTCGCCGCCGAGGTCGCCGCACCGACCGTGTGGCTCAAGGTCTTCGCCGAGCCCGAGGACGTCGTCGCATGGGCGGGATCGGACTGGCGTATCGACGAGCCAGGCTGGCTCATGCGGACACGGCTGCGCCGCACACCGGCGCCCGAGGCCCCGGAGGGCTACACGCTCAAGCGCTGGACGCGCGGAGGCGTGACCCGGCTGCTGGTGGTCGCCGCCGACGGTTCGTTCGCCGCGCGCGGCCAGATCGCGCCCACCGGGGACACCGCCGTCGTCGACCAGATCGAGACGGCGCCCGAGCACCGCCGCAAGGGCCTCGGGCGGCTCGTCATGCACACACTCCACAACGCCGCGCTGGAGCAGGGAGCGACGACCGGCGTGCTCGGCGGCACCCCCGACGGCCGGGCGCTGTACGAATCGCTGGGCTGGCAGGTACAGGCCCCGCTGGTCAGCCTGTTCCACGCCCCCGCCACCGGCTGAGAGCGGGACGGGCGGAGGCCGAGGGATCCGGCTGCCCCGCCCGCCCGGCTCCCCCGCGATACTGCGGCGACGACGCCCGTGACCGCCGCGCTCGGCCCCTTACGTACAGGAGCACGGACGCGCCGCCGGCCGGTCCGGCAGGGCGTGAACCGGCGGCCCGCGCCGGGGCGATAGGGAAGACGTGAGACCGATGAGCCCCTCGGGGGGAGAGCGGGACGACGCGGCGCTGCTGCGCGCGGTCGCCCGCGGGGACACGGAGGCGCTCGGCGTGCTCCACGACCGGCACGCGGGCTGGCTGCACGTCCGCCTCTCGCGTCGCTGCACCGATCCGGAGACGGTACGGGAAGTGCTCCAGGACACGTTCGTGACCGTGTGGCGCTCGGCCGCCTCGCATCGCGGGGGCGAGGCCGGCGGCTGGCTGTGGGTGATCGCCGCGCGCCGCCTGGTCGACGCCCAGCGCGCACGGGCCCGCCAGGAACGCGTCGTCCACGAACCGGCCGGCGTCGTGCCGTCCGCGGAGGAGCGGTGCTGGCCGGGCTGGAGTACGGCGACGTGGGCACGGCCTGGAGCGGATCTCGCCGGAGCTGCGGGAGGTGCTGCGGGCGACGGTGGTCGACGGGCTGACGACGCGCGAGGCGGCGCAGCTGCTCGGCATACCGGAGGGCACGGTCAAGACCCGCGCCCTGAGGGCCCGTCGCGAACCGCGGGTGCCGGCGGACGCCGCGTTCCTGACCGCCATGACACTGCTGGGCCATGTCGTGGGGCGGCTGGTGGCGTGGCGGGCGGCCGCGCCGGCGCTCGCCGTCTGCTGCTACCCCCTCCTCGGCATCCCGTCGTACACGACGAACGGGGCACGCCATCTCAGCCCGGCATCCGCCGACACGATGGGTGAGATGGTCCCCGTCTGGTGGCAGCCCGTCGCCGCGATCGCGTGGACGGGCGGCCTGGCCGCCGCCGCGGTGCTCGCCTGCGCCGCCCGCCGCAGGTCGGCCGCCCTGCTGCCGCTCACCACCGCGGCCGTCGCGGCCGTCGTCATCGCCGCGACCGGCGACGGCATGTGGCGCCCGCACCCGTTGTCGCAGCGCCAGGTGTGCGACACCTCGGTACGGCCCCAGGTCTGTGTGAACGCCCTCCACCCGGGGCTGCTCCCCGAGGTGAAGAGCGCCCTCTCCGGCCTCCACGGCCGCCTCGAAGGAGTCGAGCACCTGCCGGTGCGCTTCGAGGACCTGAGCGCGGACCCGGGACCGGGTGAGGCCGGCCTGCCGATGCTGACGCCGCTCGGCTGGTCCGTCGTGCGCGGCGAACTGACCGATCCGCAGCAGTACGCGTGGGAGGCCGCCGCGGCGATCACGGGCCGCCACGGACGCCTGCGACGCGCGCGCCGGCGACGAGCGGGCCGTCCGCGTCGACACGGCGGTCACCGACTGGCTGGCACCAGGCCGCATGGAGAAGATGGGCGAGCACACCATGGAGTGGGCCCGCGAGCGCGGCGACGAGGCCGCGGTCGCCGGCATCACCGCGGACCGGGCCGCACGCGCCCGCCTCGCCGCCCTGCCCGACGACGAGCGCCGCGACTTCCTGTCGCGCTACTTCGCCACCGTCCACAGCTGCGACCCGAAGGACGTGCCGGCCCTGTGACCGCCCTCACCGCATACGGCCGCTCCTTCCCCCGCCTCATCGGCCCGCTCCTGCTCGCGCGCTCGCGCGCCGTCCCGCTCGCGCTCGTCTCGCTGGTCGCCGTCGCCGTCCTGGCGGTCTGGGCGGCGTACGGGCTGGACGCCCATATCGATTCCCGGCGTCTCGTCCCGGTGGTCGCGCCGGCCCCGCTGATGGCCTCCGCCGTGATCGGCACGAGCCTGCACACGCCGATGGCCGAGCTGGAGCGCGCGGCGGTACGCCCCTGGTGGCCGAGGCGTCTCGGGCAGTCGGCCGGCCTCGCGGCGTTCGCCGCGCTGCTGCTCGCGCTCGCGGTGACCGCCCACGACGGCGCCCTCGGGCCCTCGGCCATGGTCCGCAACACCCGCGGCGCCGTCGGGATCACGGCGGCCGCGGCCGCCGTGATCGGGGCGCGCCTGAGCTGGCTGCCCGCGTTCGTGTATCTCAGCGCGGTCTGTCTGGGCGCGCCCAGGGCGCACGGCGGCGCGGCAGCGATCTGGGCCTGGCCGATGCAGCCCGGCGACCGGGCCGGCGCGTGGGCGGTGGCGCTCGCCGCCTTCGCACTCGGCGCCGCTCTCCACGCCTGGCGCGGCCCGGCCCGCGGCCCGGCCTGCGGCCCGGCCTGACGACGCGAGGAAGACGGCCGACGCCCGCCCCGAACCGGCCCGAAACGGGTTTGTCCGGCCGCTCGCCCGCCCGACACAATGGCGCACGATCCCTGTCGTCATCCCGCCTGCCGCCCGGAGGTCACCCGATGCCGTTCCCCGCGAGCGACGCCCCCGTCACCCTCGACCGGCGCGAGGGACCTTTCGGGGAGGTCGTCCTGCGCAGACGCCGGGACGGGGACGCGACGGTGCACGAGATCATCGCCAACGGGTGCTTCCTGATGGACACTTCCGACGGGCGGTCCGAGCGGCTGCTGGTCGACGCCGCGCACGACGCCCTGGAGACGGGGAACGTCGCGCCGAGCGTGCTCATCGGCGGACTCGGGGTCGGGTTCTCCCTGGCACACGCCGCCGCCGGAAAGCAGTGGCGGCGTATCACGGTCGTCGAGCGCGAGCAGGCGATCATCGACTGGCACCGCTCGGGTCCGCTCGCGGCGATCTCCGGCGAGGCCCTCGCCGATCCACGCTGCGTGATCCTTCACACGGATCTCGTCGCGTATCTGCGGACGACGGACGACCGCTACGACGCCCTGTGTCTGGACATCGACAACGGGCCCGACTGGACGGTCACCGAGGACAACGGCGAGCTGTACTCACCGGCCGGACTCACCGCCTGTCAGCGGGCGTTGAGGCCCGGCGGCGTACTCGCCGTGTGGTCCGCACAGCCCTCCGCCGCATTCGAGGACGCGTTGCGGAATGCCGGATTCACCGGGGTAAGGACCGAAGAGATCCGCCTTGCCCGGGGAGTACCCGACGTGGTCCACCTCGGTGTTAGCCCTGCGTAGCCGGGACGCGGTCGATGCCCTTACGCTGCTGGGACACACACGGGATCTACCTCGATCCGGATCCACGTGCAGCTAGCGGTGAAACAGGTACAGGGGCGGGGCGATGGAGCAGACACACACCACGCACAACGGGGTCGCGGCCACCCCCGGGGCCCAGCGCCGGGTGCTGGTCGTCGAGGACGACGCCACGATCGTCGACGCCATCGCCGCCCGGCTGCGGGCGGAGGGCTTCCTGGTCCAGACGGCCCTCGACGGCCCCGCGGCCGTGGACGCGGCCGAGGCATGGCAGCCGGACCTGATGGTCCTCGACGTGATGCTGCCCGGCTTCGACGGCCTGGAGGTCTGCCGCAGGGTCCAGGCGCAGCGGCCGGTCCCGGTGCTGATGCTCACCGCCCGTGACGACGAGACGGACATGCTGGTCGGTCTCGGGGTCGGCGCGGACGACTACATGACCAAGCCGTTCTCGATGCGCGAGCTCGCCGCCCGGGTGCACGTGCTGCTGCGCCGCGTGGAGCGCGCCGCGCTGGCCGCCGTCACACCGCGCAGCGGCATTCTGCGCCTCGGCGAGCTGGAGATCGACCACGCCCAGCGCCGGGTGCGGGTGCGGGCCGAGGACGTGCATCTGACGCCCACCGAGTTCGACCTGCTGGTGTGCCTGGCGAACACCCCGCGCGCGGTGCTCTCCCGTGAGCAGCTGCTGGCCGAGGTGTGGGACTGGGCGGACGCCTCCGGCACCCGTACGGTCGACAGCCACATCAAGGCGCTCCGCCGGAAGATCGGAGCCGAGCGCATCCGCACGGTCCACGGCGTCGGGTACGCCCTGGAGACGCCGACGCCATGACCCGGCGTCCCCGCGGCCGAGTGAGCAGGCGGCTGGGCGCCGCCTCCATCGCGATCTCGATCAAGACCAAGCTCAGCACGCTCGTCGTCATCTCGGTCTTCATCACGACCGGTCTGATGCTGATGGCCTTCCACAGCAAGACCGAGATCCGCTTCATCACCGTCTTCACGATCATCGCCACGCTGCTGATCACCCAGTTCGTGGCGCACGGCCTGACCGCGCCGCTGGACGAGATGAACACGGTCGCCAAGGGGATCTCGCACGGGGACTACACGCGCCGGGTGCGCGGCGCGGACCGCCGCGACGAGCTGGGCGACCTCGCCTCGACGATCAACCGCATGGCCGACGACCTGGAGGCCGTGGACCAGAACCGCAAAGAACTGGTCGCCAATGTCTCGCACGAGCTGCGCACGCCGATCGCCGCGCTGCGCGCCGTGCTGGAGAACGTGGTCGACGGGGTCTCGGCCGCCGACCCGGAGACGATGCGCACGGCGCTGAAGCAGACCGAGCGTCTCGGCCGGCTCGTGGAGACGCTGCTGGACCTGTCCCGGCTCGACAACGGCGTGCTGCCGCTGAAGGCCCGCCGCTTCGAGGTGTGGCCCTATCTGTCGGGCGTGCTGAAGGAGGCCAATCTCGCCTCCTCCCAGCGCGGCCTCGCCTCCGGCTCCGGCCATCACACCCGTACCGACGTCCACCTGCACCTGGACGTGTCCCCGCCGGAGCTGACCGCGCACGCGGACGCGGAGCGGCTGCACCAGGTGGTGGCGAATCTCATCGACAACGCGGTCAAGCACTCGCCGCCGCACGGCCGCGTGACGGTACGGGCCAGGCGCGGCCAGGGCCGGGAGTCGCTGGACCTGGAAGTGGTCGACGAGGGTCCCGGCATCCCGGAGCAGGAGCGTCACCGGGTCTTCGAACGGTTCAACCGCGGCCGGGTCGCCTCGCCGCACGGTCCGGGCAGCGACGGCGGCACGGGGCTGGGCCTCGCGATCGCCCGGTGGGCGGTGGATCTGCACGGTGGCCATATCGGAGTGGCCGAATCGGCCCGCGGCTGCCGGATCCGCGTCACCCTTCCCGGCCTCCGGTCACCGAGAGGTTGACGTAGGGTTCGAACCGGAGGGGCTTGTTCTGCGTGTAAGGGGGCAGGACTCGTCCGGGGCGAGGGAAAGACTGCAGGCCACAGGGCTGCAGCCGCGATGACGCGTACCCTCACAGAACCGGAACTTCGCTTGTTTCCCGCCATTCACAACCCCGAAACTCGCCTTTCGGTGTGACTTGCGCGACGATGCCCCGCCCGGCCTGCACCTCCCGGCCAGGGAGGCGTAGCCTTTATTTCCGCTGTCCATCACCTTGTGAAGCGGAAGAGGGCGGTTCTCGCCGTGTCGTCTCAGTCCCCCAGTAACTCGAGTCTCTCGACCGACCAAGGCGGGCAGGGTCAGAACCCTGCCGCCGCGTTCGGAGCCAATGAGTGGCTCGTCGACGAGATCTACCAGCAGTACCTCCAGGACCCGAATTCGGTCGATCGCGCCTGGTGGGACTTCTTCGCCGACTACAAGCCGGGCGCTGCCGGCACGGCGGACAAGGACAAGGCGGCGCCCGCCGCCGCGGCCCCCACCACGACCGCGAGCGCGCCCGCGGCGCAGGAGGCGGCACCCGCACAGGCCGCCTCCGCCACCCCGGCGAAGCCCGCGGCCCAGCCCGCCGCCCCCGCGCAGGCCGCCCCGGCTCCGGCCGCTCCGGCCAAGGCCGCGGCCCCTGCGCCGAAGGCCGCGCCTGCCGCGAAGCCCGCGGCCAAGCCGGAGACCGAGGCGCCCGCCGGCCCCGAGTTCGTGACGCTGCGCGGCCCGGCCGCCGCGGTCGCGAAGAACATGAACGCCTCGCTGGAGCTGCCCACGGCCACGTCCGTGCGCGCGGTCCCGGTGAAGCTGCTGTTCGACAACCGCATCGTCATCAACAACCACCTCAAGCGGGCCCGTGGCGGGAAGATCTCCTTCACGCACCTCATCGGCTACGCGATGGTGCAGGCCATCAAGGCCATGCCGTCGATGAACTGGTCCTTCGCGGAGAAGGACGGCAAGCCGACCCTGGTCAAGCCGGACCACATCAACTTCGGTCTGGCCATCGACCTGGTGAAGCCCAACGGCGACCGCCAGCTGGTCGTCGCGGGCATCAAGAAGGCCGAGACGCTGAACTTCTTCGAGTTCTGGCAGGCCTACGAGGACATCGTCCGCCGCGCCCGCAACAACAAGCTGACGATGGACGACTTCACCGGCGTCACCGTCTCGCTGACCAACCCCGGCGGCCTCGGCACCGTCCACTCCGTGCCGCGTCTGATGCCCGGACAGTCGGTCATCATGGGCGTCGGTTCCATGGACTACCCCGCCGAGTTCCAGGGCACCTCGCAGGACACCCTGAACAAGCTGGGCATCTCCAAGGTGATGACCCTCACAAGCACGTACGACCACCGCGTCATCCAGGGCGCCGCGTCGGGCGAGTTCCTGCGGATCGTCGCCAACCTCCTCCTGGGCGAGGAGAACTTCTACGACGAGATCTTCGAGTCGCTGCGCATCCCCTACGAGCCGGTCCGCTGGCTCAAGGACATCGACGCCTCGCACGACGACGACGTCACCAAGGCCGCGCGCGTCTTCGAGCTGATCCACTCCTACCGGGTCCGCGGCCATGTCATGGCCGACACCGACCCGCTGGAGTACCGCCAGCGCAAGCACCCCGACCTGGACATCACCGAGCACGGCCTCACCCTGTGGGACCTGGAGCGGGAGTTCGCGGTCGGCGGGTTCGCCGGCAAGTCGATGATGAAGCTGCGCGACATCCTGGGCGTGCTGCGTGAGTCGTACTGCCGCACCACCGGCATCGAGTTCATGCACATCCAGGACCCGAAGCAGCGCAAGTGGCTGCAGGACCGGGTGGAGCGCCCGCACCACAAGCCGGAGCGCGAGGAGCAGTTGCGCATCCTGCGCCGGCTGAACGCGGCGGAGGCCTTCGAGACCTTCCTGCAGACCAAGTACGTCGGCCAGAAGCGGTTCTCGCTGGAGGGCGGCGAGTCCGTCATCCCGCTGCTCGACGCGGTCATCGACTCCGCGGCGGAGTCGCGCCTCGACGAGGTCGTCATCGGCATGGCCCACCGCGGCCGCCTGAACGTGCTGGCGAACATCGTCGGCAAGTCGTACGCGCAGATCTTCCGCGAGTTCGAGGGCAACCTCGACCCGAAGTCGATGCACGGCTCGGGCGACGTGAAGTACCACCTGGGCGCCGAGGGCACGTTCACCGGCCTCGACGGCGAGCAGATCAAGGTGTCGCTGGTCGCCAACCCCTCCCACCTGGAGGCCGTCGACCCGGTCCTGGAGGGTGTGGCCCGCGCCAAGCAGGACGTCATCAACAAGGGCGGCACGGACTTCACCGTCCTGCCCGTCGCCCTGCACGGCGACGCCGCCTTCGCCGGCCAGGGTGTCGTGGCGGAGACGCTGAACATGTCTCAGCTGCGCGGCTACCGCACCGGCGGCACGGTCCACATCGTCATCAACAACCAGGTCGGCTTCACCGCCGCCCCGGAGTCGTCGCGTTCGTCGATGTACGCGACCGACGTGGCCCGCATGATCGAGGCGCCGATCTTCCACGTGAACGGCGACGACCCGGAGGCCGTGGTCCGCGTCGCGCGGCTCGCCTTCGAGTTCCGCCAGGCGTTCAACAAGGACGTCGTGATCGACCTCATCTGCTACCGCCGCCGCGGTCACAACGAGGGCGACAACCCGCAGTTCACCAACCCGCAGATGTACAACCTGATCGACAAGAAGCGCTCGGTGCGCAAGCTCTACACCGAGTCGCTGATCGGTCGCGGCGACATCACGCTGGAAGAGGCCGAGCAGGCGCTCCAGGACTTCCAGGGCCAGCTGGAGAAGGTGTTCGCGGAGGTCCGCGAGGCCACCTCCGCCCCGGCCCCGGTGCATGTCCCGGACACCCAGGCCGAGTTCCCGGTCGCGGTGAGCACGGCGGTCTCCCAGGAGGTCGTCAAGCGGATCGCCGAGTCCCAGGTCAACATCCCGGACCACATCAAGGTGCACCCGCGGCTCATGCCGCAGATGCAGCGCCGCGCCGCCTCCGTCGAGGACGGCACGATCGACTGGGGCATGGGCGAGACGCTGGCCATCGGCTCGCTGCTGATGGAGGGCACCCCGGTCCGGCTGTCCGGCCAGGACACCCGCCGCGGCACGTTCGGCCAGCGCCACGCGGTGCTGGTCGACCAGGAGACCGGCGAGGACTACACCCCGCTGCTCTACCTGGCCGAGGACCAGGCCCGCTACAACGTCTACGACTCGCTGCTCAGCGAGTACGCGGCGATGGGCTTCGAGTACGGCTACTCGCTGGCCCGCCCGGACGCGCTGGTCATGTGGGAGGCCCAGTTCGGTGACTTCGTCAACGGCGCGCAGACCGTCGTCGACGAGTTCATCTCCTCGGCCGAGCAGAAGTGGGGCCAGCACTCCGGCGTCACGCTGCTGCTGCCGCACGGCTACGAGGGCCAGGGCCCGGACCACAGCTCCGCGCGCCCCGAGCGCTTCCTGCAGCTGTGCGCGCAGAACAACATGACGGTCGCGATGCCGACCCTGCCGTCGAACTACTTCCACCTGCTGCGCTGGCAGGTCCACAACCCGCACCACAAGCCGCTCATCGTCTTCACCCCGAAGTCGATGCTGCGTCTGAAGGCTGCGGCGTCGAAGGCGGAGGAGTTCACCACCGGCGGCTTCCGCCCGGTGATCGGCGACGACTCGGTCGACCCGGCCGCGGTCCGCAAGGTCGTCTTCACGTCCGGCAAGGTCTACTACGACCTCGACGCCGAGCGTAAGAAGCGCGGCACGACGGACACGGCGATCATCCGCCTGGAGCGCCTGTACCCGCTGCCGGGTGCGGAGCTGCAGGCCGAGATCGCCAAGTTCCCGAACGCCGAGAAGTACCTGTGGGCGCAGGAGGAGCCGGCGAACCAGGGTGCCTGGCCGTTCATCGCGCTCAACCTGATCGACCACCTGGACCTGGCGGTCGGCGCGGACATCCCGCACGGCGAGCGCCTGCGCCGCATCTCGCGGCCGCACTCCTCGTCTCCGGCCGTGGGCTCGAAGAAGCGCCACGAGCAGGAGCAGGAGCAGCTGGTCAACGAGGTGTTCGACGCCTGACCGGCCTCGCACGAAGGGAACGGCCCGCCACCGATGCGATCGGTGGCGGGCCGTTCCCGTGCCGGCGGGGGAAGAGGGGCGCCCGGTGGCGAGCGAGGGGGCGGACGGTCGATTGTCCGGCCGCGTCGCCGACGCCATACCCTGGAGCCGGAACACCCGTCCCCACCAGGAGCATGTCTTGTACTTCACCGACCGCGGCATCGAGGAACTGGAGAAGCGGCGCGGCGAGGAGGAGGTCACGTTCGAGTGGCTGGCCGAGCAGCTGCGCACGTTCGTGGACCTCAACCCGGACTTCGAGGTCCCGGTCGAACGCCTCGCGACGTGGCTGGCCCGCCTGGACGACGAGGACGACGAGGAGTAAGCCGCCGCCCGCCGGCGGTGCATCCGCTGCGCTGGGCCGCGCGCCCGTTACCGGGGCACCGGACGCGCCGCCCTGAGTGCGCTGCTCAGGCACGCCGCGCAGGGGCCTCCGGCGTGGGCACCCGGACTGGCTTTCCGCCTACGTGACGTCGGTACTTCGCGACGCCTTACATCCGGACCTGTCTCCTCCGCGTCGTGGGAGCAGTAACTGCCGGTGGCTCCACCACGGCCCGGAAGGTTGCGTCAGCCCCCATGCTCCCTCACCCCTGACAGAGGGCCCGGGCCCGTGCCCCCTGCGGGCGCGAAGCCACCCCTCCCTCCGGAGGGGTCTGGGGCGGAGCCCCAGTTACGGGAAGGGGCGGGGGAAAGCCTCCGCAGCGCGAAGCCGGCGCACCGGGCGGGGCTCCCCTGCGCCGGGCCGTCGGACACGGGGGCGTCAAACCCCGATGAATCTCCTCCTCGCAGGCCCAGCGAAGCGCGGCCCTTGACAACCCGTAACCGCGATATATCGTGTCACCAGGAGACGCGATATGTTGCGTCGCGCCCCGGACCGGGAGGTCATCGCCATGGCAGAGACGACATGGGACGTCGCCGAGCCCAAGAAGCTCACCTTCGACGAACCGGTCACGACGGTCAACGTGCGCGTCGTCAACGGAACCGTCAACGTCGTCGGGACCGACGAAGGTTCCACCCGGCTGGAGGTCTCCGAGATCGAGGGCCCTCCGCTCGTCGTCACCCGGAACGGGGCCACGCTCACCGTCGCCTACCCGGACCTGCCCTGGCAGGGCTTCCTCACGTGGCTCGACCGCAAGGGCCGGCACCGCAGCGCGGTCGTCTCCCTCGCCGTCCCCGCCGAGGCCACCGTCGAGGTCGGCGTCGTCGGGGCGAACGCGGTCGTCTCCGGCGTCCGGGGCCCCGCCGTCGTACGCGGCGTCACCGGTGACACCACCCTCGTCGGGCTCTCCGGTGCCGTCCGCGCCGAGACCGTCTCCGGCGACCTCGAGGCGCAGTCGCTCAGCGGCGACCTGCGCTACCACTCCGTCTCCGGCGACCTCACCGTCATCGCGGGCTCCGGCCGCTCCGTGCGGGCCGACTCCGTCAGCGGCGACATGGTCGTCGACATCGACGCGGCCTGCGGCCCGACCGACATCGCGCTGAGCACCGTCTCGGGCGAGGTGGCCATCCGGCTGCCTCACCCCGCCGACGCCCGCGTCGAGGCGAACACCGCGAGCGGCGCCGTCTCCAACGCCTTCGAGGACCTGCGCGTCGCGGGCCGGTGGGGGGCGAAGCAGATCACCGGCACCCTGGGCGCGGGCACCGGCAGACTCAAGGCCACCACCGTCTCCGGCTCGATCGCGCTGCTGCGCAGGCCACCGGCCGACGAGGACGAGGCGTACGCCGGCGCCCCGACCGGGAAGGTTCTCTGACATGCCCCCCGTATTCGCCCACGGCCGCTTGCGGCTCTACCTGTTGAAGCTGCTGGACGAGGCTCCGCGCCACGGCTACGAGGTGATCCGCCTCCTGGAGGAGCGTTTCCACGGCCTGTACGCGCCGAGCGCCGGCACCGTCTACCCCCGGCTGGCCAAGCTGGAGGCCGAGGGCCTGGTCACGCACGCCACCGAGGGCGGCCGCAAGGTGTACTCGATCACCGACGCCGGCCGCGCCGAGCTCGCCGGGCGCAGCGGGGAACTGGCCGATCTGGAGCTGGAGATCCGCGAGTCCGTCTCCGAACTCGCCGCGGAGATCCGCGACGACGTGCGCGGCGCGGCGGGCAAGCTGCGCAGCGAGATGCGGGCCGCGGCGAGCGAGACCCGCCGGGAGTCGGCCGGCCCGCGCAGCGGCGGAGGCGACTTCGCCGACAAGGAGTCCTGGCGGGCGGCGAAGGAGGAGCTGCGCCGCGCGAAGCAGGAGTGGAAGGAGCAGGCGCAGCGCGCCAAGGACGAGTCGCGCCGGGCGCGCGAGGACGCGAAGCAGGCGCGCCGCCAGGCGCAGGAGACGGCCGACGCCGCCCGCGCGGAGATGCAGCGCATCGCCCAGCAGGTGCAGGACCAGGTCCAGGATCACTTCGCGCGGGGCGACTGGCCGACCGGCGTGCGCGAGGGCCTGTCGGAGCTGGCCGGTCAGCTCGGCGGGCTGGCGCGGGGCACCGCCTGGCCGCCGTATCCGAAACCGGACGCGGCCGGCACCGACACCGACTGGGCGAAGGACACCGTGGACGTCAAGGGTTCGGCCGACCCGGCACGTGATCTCGAACGGCTCCTGGACCGCTTCCGGGACGACGTACGGGACGCGGCGCGCGACCACGGCGTGACACAGGAGCAGCTGGGCGAGGCCCGTCGGCACCTGTCGACGGCGGCCGCGCACATCGTGGCCCTGCTGCGCGGCCCCAAGGAGTAGCGCGGCAGGCGGGGCCGGACGACCGTCCGGCCCCGCGCGCGGTCACGGGCAGGGATGCCGCTCCGGTCCCCAGGTCCGGCGTACGTCACCACGCCCGACCGTCCCGCACAGCAGCACTGTCTGCGCCCCTTTCGGGCCGCCCCGCTCGACCGCTATGAGCTTCTTCTCGCTGACCCGGCCGCCGCCCGCCGCCCCGTGCGCGTCGATCCGCCCGGTGGCGCCGTCGAAGCCCCCGCCGCCGAGCCCCTGGTAGAGCACCGCCTGGAGCAGCCTGCGGTCGAGGCGCTCGTCGTGGCCGCCGGTGCCCCGCCACGCCTGGTCCACCCCCTCCGCGAGGTAGCGCATCGCGTCCCAGGCGAGCGCCACATGGGCGTCCTGCCGCATCGCGCCCGTACGGGTGCCGTGGTCCTCCGCGTACGTGCGGTCGTACGCCGAGAGGAAGGCCGCCGCCTCGCCGCTGACCTCGGCCAGTGCCGGGGCGCGGCCGTGCGAGACGTAGAAGAGGGTCAGTCCGGCGAAGACCTCCCAGGGGCGCCGCTCCTCCGTCAGGGCGTTGGTGACGTCGTCGCCGCCGAGCACGCTCACCTTCGGGCAGTCGCGCGCGGCACGGCTCAACTCGCCGAGGAACAGCTGGAAGTGGCTGCCCCGGCCGGCCCACACCACGGCCGTACGCGGCTCCTCGGCCACCGCCCGGCACACCTCGCGCGCCAGGTCCTCCACCGCCGCGATCGAGGTCCCC
Source organism: Streptomyces sp. NPDC002867 (assembly GCF_053591895.1). Lineage (NCBI taxonomy): Bacteria > Bacillati > Actinomycetota > Actinomycetes > Kitasatosporales > Streptomycetaceae > Streptomyces > Streptomyces sp. NPDC002867. Next base: position 22,312 of record NZ_JBSFUR010000035.1, read on the forward strand.
GCCGGGGCCCCGGGCATCGGCGTGGGTTCGGGGGCGTCCGTCGGCGTGTACAGGAGCGCCTCGGTCCGCTCCTCGTCGTACGCCGCCCGGAACGCCGCCGCGAGGCTCGCGCTGTACGCGTCCGAGGGGTCGGCGATCAGCCGTACCCGCACGGCGGGCTTCCCGTCCACCATGGGGGCGTGCTCGGCGAAGGCCGCCATCACCTGCCCGGCTCGCGTGTCGGTCGGCGCGGTCTGGTAGTAGTGCCCGCCCTGGCGCAGCAGTTCGTCGGCGGTGCCCGAGGTGCCGACCATCGGCAGGCCGGCCTCGTCGAAGATGCGCATCGCCTCGTACGTACGGCGGCGGCTCTGGCCGAAGCCGACGACGCCGACGATCGAGCGGTCCTTGTCGGCGAGTTCGACGATCCGGTGGGCGACGGCCGGGGCGTCCTTGAAGCGGTCGCCGGCGTTCGCGGCGAGGACGCGCAGCGGGACGCGCTCCCCGGAGCGCAGTGCCTGCCCGTTCGCGTACGCCTGGGCGAGTGCGAGACCGCGCAGTTCGGCGAGGGTGCCGCCGCGGACGGGGTCCTCGGCGTCCTTGCCGCCGCTGAGCGGGCCGAAGTAGACGACGGTGCGGGCGTCCGGCCGCGGGTCGTCGGCGCCCCGGCCCGTGAGTTCCTTCTCGACCTCCTTGTTCTGCCGCTCGATGCGCTGCAGGACGTCCCGTACGGCCCGCTCGCTGTCCCCCGTGCCGAAGGACGCCGCGCCTTCCGCGACGCCGACGCACTGCCCGTCCGTGCCGAGGAACGTGGAGCCGAGGCACGGGTCGGGGCCCATCCTGGTGAAGGGGACCCCGGCGACGAGACCGGCGACGACCGCGAGGGCGAGCACGCCCCCGGTGGCGGCCACGGCCACGTCGGTGCCGGGACCCCAGCGGGTCGCGGGCGGGGCGAGGGTGGGCCAGCGGCCCAGCCAGTACGTCGCGGCCTGGTCGTCCGCGGGCCCTTCGGAGACCGGCACCACCATTCCGGAGGGCCGCCCCGGCGGGGTGCCGCGCTGGGCGATGTTGGCCAGGTCGGCGCCGGCGGCGGACAGGCCGGGGACCTCGATGTCGGGGATACGGCTGGCGAGCGTGCGCACGCCTGCGGCGACGGCGACCACGGAGGTGCACCGCAGGTCCTCCATGGCGGCGCGCAGTTCGCGCAGGAAGCGCTGGACGCGCGACTCGGCGGGGCCCGCCTCCTCCACCAGGAGCACGAAGCGGCTGACGCGCCGCCGCCGCCAGGGGTTGAACATCCGCTTGCGGGCCGCGCCTTCCAGGTCGGCGAGCAGAGCATGCACCAGGATCCGGTCGAGCTGCTCGGGGTCGCCGTCCGGGCCGCCGCCCACCAGGTCGAGGGCCGAGCGGAAGAAGTCGGTGGGCGGCGTGCCCTGCTGCTGGCGCACCCACTCGGCGTACCAGCGGCGGCCTCCGTGCCGGCTCCTGCCCAGCATCGTGCGGCCCGCCCGCCTGCCGTACAGGGCGCGTGGCAGCCGCTGGAAGAGCGGCCCCGCGACGAAGTTCCACAGCAGTTCGAGCAGGGTGCCGCCGTTGGCCTGGTCCCGGCCGCCCAGCCACCACAGCCCCCGGGCGAGCGCGGAGACCTCCCGGTGCTCGGCGTAGCAGTGGTCGCGCAGTTCGCCGGGGCGGCGCTCCATGAGGCCGCCGACGGCGGGCGCGGTGACGACGGCGCGCAGCAGCCGGTAGGACGGCAGGCGCAGCCGTCCCGTGCCCGGCGGCATCGTCGCGTCCAGCTGGAAGGCGATCTGCTCGAAGAGGTCGAGCGGCGGCGCGGCCGGGTCCGCCGTGGCCCCGTCCAGGCAGGCGTGCGGGGCGAGCCGGCCCTCCCGCCCGCGCAGCCGCGACCGTAAGCCGGAGACGATCCGGCGGCCCGCCTGTCCGTCCCCCGGTTCGCTCAGCAGCACCACCGGGACGCGGCTGCGGCTGCGGCGCGGCTGCACCACGAGTTTGTCGAAGGCGTCCACGAATTTCTCGACGCCCGGATAGGCCGGGACACGGCTCTGCTGATCCCCCGTCGACATGTTCTCCTCCCCCTTCACGCGCGATCACGTGAGTGTCAAGGGTCGTGCCCCGCACGGCCGGTGCGCAATCGTCGCCCGGCGCACCCGACCGGCGCGGGGGGTTCATCGTGGGGCGCGCGGAGTGACCAGAACCGTGACGTGCGCGCCGGGCCGTGCGTGCACGCGCGCGGTCGCCGCGCGGTCCGCGGGCAGCACGGGCGTGGCGGTCCGGGCGGCTCCGGTCAGCTCGATGCGCCAGCCGCCGGGCCGGGGCGGCACGGAGATCTCGGTGACGCCGCCCGCGGCGCGGTACGCGAGCCGGTAGGCCGCGGTGTCCGGCTCGAACGCCTCGGCGGTGATCCGGCCGGCGACCGCGGGGGCGTACGGGGCCACGGTCTGCTCCTTGTTGGTCCGGAACCGCCCCTCGGCGTCGACGGCGCAGTACCCGCCGCCGTAGCACCAGACGTAGCCCGCCCAGCCGGAGCCGTAGCGGTTCAAGGACCGCAGGGCGTCGCGGTAGAAACGGCCCATGTTCGGCAGCGCGTTGTTGAGCGGGCCCCACTCCCCCACGACGACCGGGACGCGGTACTGCCGCGGGTAGACGGTCACGGCCGACTCGTACGCCTCGATCCAGCCGGCCGACGGGTCGTAGTCGGCGCCCGCCTCCATCGCCGTGTTGTAGAAGTGGGGTGCGTAGACGGCCCTGGGGTCGTCGATACGGCCGAGGCCGGTGGGGACGCCCTCCCCCACGATGGGGGTCGGCTCGAAGAAGACCCAGGTGTCGTCGTCGACGGAACGGACGGCGTCCGCGAGGCGGTTGTACATGGGGGTGAGCTGCTCGCGCTCGATACGGCGGGCGGCCGCCGGAAGGTCCTCGCCCTGCGCGATCTCGCCCATGGGCTCGTTGATCAGGTCGTAGCCGACGACGGCCGGGTGGTCCGCGAGACGTCCGGCGAGCACCCGCCACATGTCCGCCTGGGCGCGCCGCAGGTCCGGGTCCTCGTAGAGATGGGTGAACGCGCGCTGCACGGCCGGTTCGAAGTACTCGGCGAACCAGTCGTCGGGGTGTGGTGTGAACGGCAGCCCGTCGGTCCTCGTCGCCCACTCCGGGATGCCGCGGTGACCGAAAGCGGGCCCGAAGACGTCCTGGTGGGCGTCGATCAGGACCTGGACACGGTGCTTGTGCGCCCAGCCGAGGACGCGCTCGATCCGGCGGAGGTACGCCTCGCTGTAGCGGCCCCGCTCGGGCTCCAGGTCGTCCCAGAAGACGAGCAGCCGCGCGAAGCCGAAGCCCTGGGCGCGCAGGTCGCGGAAGTGGCGCTCGGTGATCGCGGACAGGGCGGCCTCGCCGCGATGGGTCTTGTCCTCGACGTTCCAGCCGCGCAGGGTGAGGACGCGGCCCCCGTCGTCCGTGAGGCGGGGTACGTCCGGGGGTGTCTCCCTGCCGTCGGCGCTCTTCGCGTGAGCGGCTGACGCGGACAGGACGGCGGCGCAGACCAGGGCGACGAGCAGACGGCGGTACATGGGACCTCCGGCACGGTCGGTCGACAGTGCCGGAGATCCCATCAGCAGAACTGACGGTCCATCAAGAGTCCGTCACGGATTGGTCAGGACGATCTTCCCGAACAGGTCGCCGGAGGCCAGCTTCTCGAAGCCCTCCCTGGCCCGGTCGAGCGGCAGCACCTGGTCGATCACCGGCCGCACACCGGTCGCCGCGCAGAACGACAACAGGTCCTCCAGCTCGTCCTTGGAGCCCATCGTCGAGCCCACGACCTTCAGCTCCAGGAAGAAGATGCGGGTCAGCTCGGCGTGCGAGGGCCGGTCGCCGCTCGTCGCGCCCGAGATCACCAGCGTGCCGCCGGGCCGCAGCGACTTGACCGAGTGGGACCAGGTGGCCGCGCCGACGGTCTCGATGACGGCGTCCACGCGCCGGGGCAGCCGCGCGCCCGGCTCGTACGCCTCCTCGGCGCCGAGGTCGACCGCCCGCTTGCGCTTGGCCTCGTCCCGGCTCGTGGCGTACACCCGCAGGCCGGCCGCCCTGCCGAGCACGATCGCGGCGGTGGCGACGCCACCGCCCGCGCCCTGCACGAGGACGGAGTCCCCCGGCCGGACGCCCGCGTTGGTGAACAGCATCCGGTACGCCGTCAGCCAGGCGGTCGGCAGGCAGGCGGCCTCCTCGAAGGTGAGCTCCTTCGGCTTGGGCAGCACGTTCCAGGACGGCACGGTGACCTGCTCGGCGAAGGTGCCCTGGTAGCGCTCGGTGAGGATGGAGCGGGGCTCGTCGGGGCCGACGCCGTGGCCGCTCTGGCCGATGACGGAGTGGAGGACCACTTCGTTGCCGTCCTGGTCGACGCCGGCGGCGTCGCAGCCGAGGATCATCGGCAGCTTGTCCTCGCCGAGACCCACGCCGCGCAGCGACCACAGGTCGTGGTGGTTGAGGGAGGCGGCCTTGACGTTCACGGTCGTCCAGCCGGGACGGACCTCAGGAGCGGGGCGCTCGCCCAGTTCGAGTCCGTTCAGCGGCTGGTCGCGGTCGATGCGGGCGGCGTAGGCGGCGAACATGACCTTGAGACTAGGACGGCCCGGTGCGTGGCGGAACCACACATCGGTGTGACGCGCGCTGCTTTCTTCGTGGCTCGGTTCTCCCCTGTGCGGTACGCGGCCGGAGCGGCAGCCCCCGCATCACCCGTTCGACCCAGCGCGCCCCCGGAAATGCGCGACGGGCCGCGGCCCACCCCCGCACGGGATGGCCGCGGCCCGTCGCGGCGCGTCAGCGCCGGGCGACACCCTCCGCGCGCGCGGCGGCGGCGACCGCCGCGGTGACCGCGGGGGCGACCCGCTCGTCGAACGGGGACGGGATCACGTAGTCGGCCGACAGCGCGTCACCGACCACGTCCGCCAGCGCGTTCGCAGCGGCGATCTTCATGCCCTCGGTGATGCGGGAGGCCCGGACCTGGAGCGCGCCCGCGAAGATGCCCGGGAACGCGAGGACGTTGTTGATCTGGTTCGGGTAGTCCGAACGGCCGGTGGCCACGACCGCCGCGTACTTGTGCGCGACGTCCGGGTGGACCTCCGGGTTGGGGTTGGCCATGGCGAACACGAACGCGTTCGGAGCCATCGACGCGACCGCTTCCTCCGGCACCGTGCCGCCCGAGACGCCGATGAAGACGTCCGCGCCGGCGAGCGCGGTCTCCAGGGAGCCCGACAGGCCCGCCCGGTTGGTGAGCTCGGCGAGCTCGCGCTTGACCGGGGTCAGGTCCTCGCGGTCACGGCTGACGATGCCCTTGCGGTCGGCGACCGCCACGTCCCCGAGCCCCGCCTCCAGCAGGAACTTCGCGATGGCCACACCGGCAGCGCCGGCGCCCGAGATGACCGCGCGCAGCTCACCGAGCCCGCGTCCGGTCAGCTTGGCCGCGTTGCGCAGGGCCGCGAGGGTGACCACCGCGGTGCCGTGCTGGTCGTCGTGGAAGACGGGGATGTCGAGGCGCTCCTGGAGCTTGCGCTCGATCTCGAAGCACCGCGGCGCCGAGATGTCCTCGAGGTTCACTCCGCCGAAGGACGGCGCGAGGCGCACGACGGTCTCGACGATCTCGTCCGTGTCCGTGGTGGCGAGGGCGATCGGAACCGCGTCCACGCCGCCGAACTGCTTGAAGAGGATCGCTTTGCCCTCCATGACCGGGAGGGACGCCTCCGGGCCGATGTCGCCGAGGCCGAGCACCGCGGTCCCGTCCGTCACGACGGCGACGACCTGGGACTTCCAGGTGTAGTCGTGAACGAGCTCGGGCTTCTCGGCGATAGCCGTGCACACCTTGGCGACACCAGGCGTGTACGCGAGGGACAGGTCGTCCTTGTTCCGCACCGGCACGGTGGCCTGGATGGCCATCTTGCCGCCGCGGTGCAGCGCGAACGCCGGATCGAAGGGCTCGTCGGAACTCTCCGTGCCGGCCTTGTCGCTGCGAGGATTGACGATCTCCGCTGCCATTGTGGTTGACCCCTTAAGTCTTCATCAGTTGAGGGTGGCCGCTCCTGGTTGAGGAGGGGTGGGCGGGCACCGCGTCCGTCCCCTGCACCGGGCGGTTGGCCCGCCCCGGCAGAGGGTTCTCACGCACGCGCGGGCGCGCCGCACAACGCGCCCGTAGCCCCGGATGAGGGGTGTAAGGATCCTTCATACCGGACAGACCGCACCGCGGACGAGTCGGTATCGGCGCGGTGATGTGGCTCATAGCGCCAAAACGGACAACTCAACCCTCTGTCATGTACCCGTCCGAATCATGGGGCGACGGGAGATCTTCCGGCCGGAAGGTGGTATTCCAGCGAATGGTCCGGCCTTGATGTACCGGCCCGCTGAGGTTCGGGGGTTTCCCGTTATCCGATTTTGACATGCGCGTCCCCCTGAATGGGCCAGTCCGAATGGCAAGATGCCGAAAACACACAAGCTGGCGACACTCGAAGGTGAGTGCACAGCTGCTCGTAACGCCCCTCTACACATGCCGGAGGACCCCGATCATGACCGCAAGCTTCACCCGTCGTACGACTGCCGCCAGGTCCCGGATCACCGCAGTCAGTGCGCTCGCGGTCGCCGGCGCGCTGGTGCTCACCGCCTGCGGTGACCAGACGAACTCCGGATCCGAGACCGCCCAGACCGAGGGCACCAAGTCCACGAGCGCCCCGCTCTTCGACAAGCTTCCGAAGAAGTACCAGGACTCCGGCGTGATCAAGGTCGGCACGGACGCCGCCTACGCCCCGATGGAGTACGAGGAGGGTGGCAAGATCGTCGGCATCGACCCCGACATCGCCGCCGCCATGGGCAAGGAACTCGGCGTCCGGTTCGAGTTCACCAGCGGTACCTTCGACGGCCTGATCTCCTCGCTCAACACCGGCCGCCAGGACATCGTCATGTCCGCCATGAGCGACACGAAGGCCCGCCAGCAGGGTCTGGACGACAAGGGCAAGAAGACCGGCGAGGGCGTCGACTTCGTCGACTACTTCAACTCCGGTGTCTCACTGCTCGTCAAGAAGGGCAACCCGGAGAACATCAAGTCCCTCGACGACCTGTGCGGCAAGAAGGTGGCCGTCCAGCGCGGCACGACCTACCACGACACGTTCAAGAAGCAGGCCACCAAGTGTGAGCAGGACGGCAAGGGCAAGCTCACCATCGAGGCGTTCGACACCGACGCCGAGGCCCAGACCCGTGTGAAGTCCGGTGGCGCCGTCGCCGACCTCAACGACTACCCCGTGGCCGCGCACATCGCGAAGACCGCGGGCGGCGGCAACGACTTCGAGGTCACGGGCGACCAGACCGAGGCCGGTCCCTTCGGCATCGCCGTCGACAAGGACAACACCCAGCTGCGCGACGCGCTCAAGGACGCCCTGAACGCGATCATCGAGAACGGCGAGTACGCGAAGGTCCTGGAGAAGTGGGACGTCAAGGACAGCGCCGTGACCGAGGCGACCATCAACGCCGGCCAGTGATCCGACGTACCAGCCTCAAGCGTTCCACTGAAGGGCAGTCACTGTGACTGACAAGTTCGACAAGACACCCGCCGACGGGCCACCGGCGACGACGGCGGTCGACAAGGGGGCCTTCACGCCCCCTGAGCAGATCAAGGCCATCCCGGTCCGGCACTGGGGCCGCTGGATCAGCGGTGTGGTCGTCGTGGCCCTCCTGGGCACGCTCGCCTACTCGTTCTCCCAGGGCGACGTCACCTGGGGGACGGTCGGCGACCTCATCTTCGACGACCGGATCGTCACCGGCATGGGCCGCACGCTGCTGATCAGCGTGCTGTCGATGCTGATCGGTCTGTTCCTGGGCATCCTCTTCGCGGTCATGCGGCTGTCGAAGAACCCGGTGACCGGTGCGGTGGCCTGGCTGTACATCTGGTTCTTCCGCGGCACGCCCGTGTATGTACAGCTCCTGCTGTGGTTCAACCTCGCGCTGATCTTCCCCATCCTCAACCTTGGGTTCTACAAGGACGAGATGGTCGACGTGATGACCCCGTTCATGGTCGCGCTGCTCGGCCTGGGCCTGAACGAGGGCGCGTACATGGCCGAGATCGTCCGGGCCGGCATCCAGTCGGTCGACGAGGGCCAGACCGAGGCCTCGCACGCGCTCGGCATGTCCAGCGGCAAGACCATGCGGCGCATCGTTCTCCCGCAGGCGATGCGGGTGATCGTGCCGCCGACCGGCAACGAGTTCATCAACCTGCTGAAGACCTCGTCCCTGGTTTCCGCGGTCCAGTACACGGAGCTGCTGCGCGCCGCGCAGAACATCGGCTCCACGTCGTTCGCCATCATGGAGACCCTGCTGGTGGCCTCCGTCTGGTACCTGGCCCTGACCAGCGTGTTCAGCGTCGGTCAGTACTACGTCGAGCGGTACTACGCCCGCGGCTCGCTGCGGCAGCTGCCGCCGACACCCTGGCAGAGGGTCAAGGCCAATCTGCTGTCCCGCAACAGCCCCAGGGGGGTGTGACACATGACCCCCATGGTGAAGGCCGAGGGCGTCCACAAGTCCTACGGTTCCGCCCACATCCTGCGCGGCATCGATCTCGAGGTCGCACCGCGTGAGGTGTTCTGCCTGGTCGGCCCGTCCGGCTCCGGCAAGTCCACCTTCCTGCGGTGCATCAACCACCTGGAGAAGATCAACGCCGGCCGGCTGTCGGTCGACGGCCACCTGGTCGGCTACCGGCAGAAGGGCGACAAGCTCTACGAGCTGAAGGACAGCGAGGTCGCGGCCCAGCGCCGGGACATCGGCATGGTCTTCCAGCGCTTCAACCTGTTCCCCCACATGACGGCGCTCGCCAACGTCATGGAGGCGCCGATCCAGGTCAAGGGCGAGACCAAGGCCGTCGCCCGGGAGCGGGCCGAGCGGCTGCTCGACCGGGTCGGGCTCGCCGACAAGGCCGGGAACTACCCCTCGCAGCTCTCCGGCGGCCAGCAGCAGCGCGTCGCCATCGCCCGTGCGCTGGCGATGGAGCCGAAGCTGATGCTCTTCGACGAGCCGACCTCGGCCCTCGACCCGGAGCTGGTGGGTGACGTCCTCGACGTCATGCGCGGCCTCGCCGAGGACGGCATGACGATGATCGTCGTGACGCACGAGATGGGCTTCGCGCGCGAGGTCGGCGACTCGCTGGTCTTCATGGACGGCGGCGTGGTGGTCGAGTCCGGCCACCCGCGCGACGTCCTGACGAACCCGCAGCACGACCGCACGAAGTCGTTCCTGTCGAAGGTCCTGTAGGGCGAAGGTCCTGGCGAAGGTCCTGGAGAGCGGGCGAGTGGGGCGGTACGGACGCGAGGTCCGTACCGCCCCTTTCTCCGTGCCGGCGCGCGTTGATGCGGCGCGTCGACTCGTCCTTCATGTGGTCGGCGGACCGTAACCCTCTCGCCCGTAATACCCTCGAAGCAACACCGGCTGTTACGCCGACACCAGACCGTTGCGGTAAGGACTACAAGTGGAACTGGCCTATTACTCGGACTACGCCGTGCGCCTGGTCAACACCGAGGAGCCGGGCCGCAACCAGGACTCGCTCACCTCCGTCGAGGCCGTCCGGGACCTCTTCGGCCCCTCGACGCAGGCCGCGCGCCGCGCCACGGACTCGGACGTCACCCGCTTCCGGTCGGTACGCGCCCGGCTGCGCGCCGTCTTCGCCGCGGCCGACGGGGGCGAGGAGACCCAGGCGGTCGACCTGCTCAACTCGCTGCTGCTGGAGTTCCCGGTCAGCCCGCAGATCTCCGGACACGACTACCGGGACGAGGACGGCCGGCCCAAGTGGCACATGCACCTCGCCGACCACCCGTCGAACGCGACTGCGGGATACGCGGCCATCGCGGCGATGGGCCTCGCCTTCCACCTGACCGAGTACGGGGTGGAGCGCCTCGGCCTGTGCCAGGCGGCCCCCTGCCGCAACGCCTACCTGGACACCTCGACCAACCGCTCGCGCCGCTACTGCTCCGACCGCTGCGCCACCCGCGCCAACGTGGCGGCCTACCGCGCCCGCAAGCGCCTGGAGACCGAGCGGTCGGCGAGCACGAGCCGCAGCGCAGAGACGGCCCAGGACCCCACGTAGAAGGGGGTGCGCCGACGCCCGGGCAGCATGGGGCGGTACCGGGCGTACACCCGCGCGAGAACCAGCTCGTCCGGCACGGCGCCGAACGCGCGGCTGTCCACGACCTCGGCGTCCGGATTGTCCCCGAGGACCCACCAGCCGCCGTCACGCCGCTCGATCAGCCGCTTCACGATGAGCAGGTCCTGCTGCAGGGGATGACGCAGTACGGCCACGTGCCCCGGGCGCACCTCGGCGCCGTGGTGCACGAGCAACTGGTCGCCGTGCCACAGCGTCGGATACATCGAACGGCCGGTCACCTCGGCGATGCCGAACGGCGCTCTCGCCTCATGCCCCTGCTCACTCATCGGCCACCTCCGGCTCCACCGTACGTTCCGCCACCGGTCCCATGGCGGCCCCGGACTTTTGTCCTAAGCCCCTGGGGGCACTCGCGAAAACCCGACCGTCACGGAGTAATCTCCCACCTGAGAAGACGATCACGAGGAAGGACAGCTCCATGCTCTCCCGCCTGTTTGCCCCCAAGGTGAAGGTCAGCGCTCACTGCGACCTGCCCTGCGGTGTCTACGACCCGGCCCAGGCCCGCATCGAGGCGGAGTCGGTCAAGGCCGTTCAGGAGAAGTACCAGGCCAACGAGGACCCGCACTTCCGCGCCCGCGCCACGGTCATCAAGGAGCAGCGCGCGGAGCTCGCCAAGCACCACGTGTCGGTGCTGTGGAGCGACTACTTCAAGCCCCCGCACTTCGAGAAGTACCCGGAGCTGCACCAGCTGGTGAACGACGCGCTGAAGGCCCTGTCGGCCGCGAAGGCGTCGACCGACCCGGCGACGGGCCAGAAGGCCCTGGACTACATCGCCCAGATCGACAAGATCTTCTGGGAGACCAAGAAGGCCTGACCCCTGGCCCGGGCTGCCCGGCCCGCCCGTCCGCGGGTCCATCGCCCACCCGACCGCACCCGGTCCGCAGGCCGCCGAGCACGGCGTCCATGCCGGACCGGGTGCGGTCGTTTTCCTCGCACCGCCGCCCATGTGCCTCTGGTCAGCCGCGGCGGAACATCGCTAGCCTCGCTCGCAGCAGTGACAGCTCGGAGACCGTGCGTGGCGGTAGGGACGGGGGAGCAATGGACATTGCAGTGATCGCGGAAGGCCCTGAGGCGGGCGACCGGCTGCGTTCCCTTCAGGAATGGCTGGCCGGCGTCGAGGAGTTGCGGGGCCGCGTCGACGGCAAGGAGCGGCCGCCGGAGCCCGGCACGCTGGGGCCGGTGCTGGACGTACTGACGGTGGCTCTCGGCCCGGCCGGTGCGGCGACGGCGTTCGCCACCGGGCTCATCGCCTGGCTGCGCACCCGCCGGGGAGACGTCCACATCAAAGTGACTCTTCCGGACCGCAGTTCGCTGGAGCTGAACGCCAAACGTGTGGCCGGACTCGACACAGAAGCGCTCCAGCAGCAAGTGGCCGAGGTCGCGGAACTGTTGGGGCGTCAGGAGGACGAGCCCGAGCGTCGCGAGCTGCCGTGACCGACCTGTCCGGCACGGGCGTTCGGGTCCTGCTGATCGCCACGTCCACGCATCAGGGCCCCCTGCTGCCGTCGGTCCCGTCGGCAGCCACCTCCCTGCGGGATCTGCGCACGGTCCTGGTCGAACGGTGCGGGGTGCGGCCCGACCGATTACGCACGCTGCTCGACCCGGCCGACGCGCAGACCATGGCGCGGGCCGTCACCGAGGAAGCCCAGCGGGCGGACTCCGTGCTGCTCGTCTGGTTCATCGGCCACGGTCTGCTCGGCCCGGACGGCGAGCTGTACCTGGCCGCGAGCAGCACCGATCGCCTGACGCCCGGTATGGCCGGGCACCAGGCGCTGTCGTTCTCCTCGCTGCGGCAGGCGCTCGGCGCCAGCCCGGGCTCGTCCGTCGCCGTGGTGCTGGACTGCTGTTTCTCCGGGCGTGTGTCACTGAGCGGCGGACCGTCCGTTCCCTCGCTCGCCATGACGCCCGCGCACGGGATGTACCTCATGGGGTCCGCCGAGCAATTGGCCCTCGCGCCCCCGGACGCGGTGCACACGGCGTTCACCGGAGCAGTCATCGAACTGCTGACGCACGGCGACCCGCGTGGACTGCCCCAGTTGACCCTGGACGCGGTGTTCGACGGGGTCTTCCGGATGATGCGGGACCGGCAGAGGCCGCTGCCCCGGCGTCAGGCGGGAGACCGCTCGGGGCAGCTCGTCATCGCGCCCAACCCGGCGGTGCCGGCACGGCCCCGGCCTCCTGACGAGACGGAACCGGCTCAGGGCCGCTGCCCGTATCCGGGCCTGGACGCCTTCGGGCCGGACGACGCCGACGTGTTCTTCGGCCGCGACGACATGACCGGGCGGGTGCTCGCCGGACTGGCGACGGTCGCCGGGTCCGGCCGGCCCGGTCCTCTGGTCCTGGTCGGCCCCTCCGGCTCGGGGAAGACCTCGCTGCTCAACGCCGGGCTGACGGCGAGGCTGCGCGAGAAGGGCCTGCTCGGGTCCACCTCCTGGCTCCCGCTGCGCCTCACCCCCGACCGGAGCCCGCTCCGGCGGCTGGCCGCGCAGCTCGACGCGCCGCCGGACAGCGCCGATCTCCTGCGGGCGGATCCCGACCACGCCGCCGAGCTGGCCGACCGGCTGCTGACCGCCCGTCCCGAGCAGCGGTTGATCCTGATCGTCGACCAGCTCGAGGAGGTGTTCACCCTCTGCCCCGACCCCTCGGAACGCACCGCGTTCCTGCGGGCGGTGACCGCCGTCGCCCGGACGTCCGGCGACGGCGGGCCGCGGGCGCTGGTGGTGCTCGCCCTCCGGGCGGACTTCTACGGCCGGGCTGCCGCCCACCCCGAACTGCTCGCCTCACTGCGCGACGCCCAGCTGCTGGTCGAGCCGATGACCCCCGACGAACTCCGCGCGGCCATCGAGCGACCGGCCGCCGCCGTCGGGCTGGTGCTCGACGACGGGCTCGCGGACGTCATCCTGCACGAGTTCGGCGCGACAGCCGACCGGCAGCCGGCGGCCGGGGCGCTGCCGCTGCTGTCGCACGTCCTGTGGGCCACCTGGCTGCGGCGCGCGGGATCCCGGCTCACCGTCGCCGAGTACCGCGCCGTCGGCGGCATCTCGGAGGCGATCAAGACCACCGCCGACGACGTGTACGACGCACTCGACCCGGCGGGCCGGGAAGCCGTCAGGTTCATGCTGCCCCGGCTGGTGCACGTGGGCGAGGACTCCGCCGACACCGCCCGGCCCCTGGACCGTTCCGCGCTCCTGCACGGCCTGCCCGACACACAGGCCGCGCGGCGGGCGATCGACTCGCTGACCCGGGCGCGGCTGCTCACCCTCGACCACGACACCGCCCGGATCAGCCATGAGGCCCTGCTGCGCGCCTGGCCCCGGCTGCGGGAATGGATCGACGCGGACCGCGACCGGCTGCGGGCCCGCCAGCAACTCACCGCCGACGCCGGGGCGTGGGAGCGCGCCGGGCGGGATCCGTCCCTTCTGTACCGGGGAAACCGACTGGCCGCCCTGCGCGAGCGCGCCGCATCGGACCCGGCCCAGACGCTCGAACCCGGCTCCGTGCCCGCCGAGTTCGTGGACGCCTCCTGGCGGCAGGAACGCCGGGGTGTCCGCAGGCGCCGGACCGCGGTCGCCTTCCTCACGGTGCTGGCCGTGCTCGCCTCCACGGGGCTGATCGGCTCCGTCGTGTTCCAGCGACAGGCCGAGCGGGCACACGAGCGCGACCTGGCCCGCTATCTCGCGGCCGAGGCCGAGGAGCTCCGCGACCAACAGCCCGGTCTGGCCAAGCAACTCAGCCTGATCGCGTACCGGATGAACCAGGACGCGGGCCGCGGCGCACTGCTCAACAGCCGACGCACACCGGGCGTGATCAACGCAGAGGAAGCGGCCCATGACCTCGCCTACAGCGACGACGGCCGCATACTCGTGATCTCCGTCGGCGACGCGATCGAGCTGCGCTTCCGGGGCGGGTCCGCGCGGATCGGAGCGAGCGTCGTCGGCCCGGTCACCGTGAGCCGGGACGGCCGCACCCTCGCCGCAGTCACCTACGACGAGCGTCGGCCGAAGACGGCATGGGTGAGGCTGTGGGACATATCCGATCCCGCGCACCCCAGGCAGACCGCCGCGCCGCAACTGCGTCACGCCGTCCACGCGCTCGCACTCAGCACGGACGGCAAAACCCTGTACGGCGGCCTGACGACCGGTGAGATACGCGTCTGGGGCATCGGCGACCGGGCCGCGCCCAGGCCGCTGCCCACGCTGCGAGCGCATTCCGCGCGGGTCGACTCCCTGGCTGTGTCCCCCAAGCGTGATCTGCTCGCCAGCATGAGCGTGGACGGCCGGATCCAGCTCTGGAACACGGCCGACGCCGAGCGCCCCGAGCGAGTCACCGTGCTCGAAGGGGAGAAGTACGACCGGAGCACTCTGGTCAACCCCAGGCCGCTGCACCGGTTGGCCTTCAACCCCAGCGGGGGGATACTCGCGGCACCGGTCACGGAGGGGGACCGCAGCGACCTGGGGCTGTGGCGGCTGGACACTCCGGACAAGCCCCGGCGCATGGGGCCGAAGGACGGCTCGACGGACGACACGCCCACCTACTGCGGCGAGGGCCTGACGTCCGTGGCGTTCAGCCCGATCCGCGAGTACGTCGTCGCGGCCTGCGGCAGCACCTGGCACGTGTGGATCTATCAGAGGACCGTCGTTCCCGGTGCGATTCTGTCCGGGGCGTCGGGCGGCGGCGAGGGCAAATGGGGCGAGGCGGGAATGATCCTGTTCGATCCCGGAAAGCCCCGCAGACTGTTGCAGGCCACCGACCGGGGTGTGCGCGTCTCGTACCTCAACAACTCCGCCCAGCCGGGTGCCGAGGCGTTTCTCCCGGCCACGCCCGGAACCGGAGGCCAGTTCGACTACCGGTTGGCCGGCAAGAAGTCACTGATCGCCCTCCAAGGAGTGGGCGTGAACTACCTGTGGGACGTGACGGAGTTGCCGGGCTCGGCCGTACTCCTGGCCACGACCCGTTCCCCCGACATGTTCACCGGCGGGGACATCGCCCTCAGCCCCGACGGGCGCCTCCTCGCCGATGTGGAGGTGTACGAGGGCAATAAGGCAGGCAAGAAGGGCAAGAAGCCGCAATACGTCGGCCTCCGGCTGCGCGACACCGCGGCGCCCCCACGCAGTCGGCCGCTGTCCACCATCGACGACTTGGACAACGGCGTGCAGGCAATCGCCTTCAGCCCCACCAGGCCCGTCCTGGCCGTGTCCGACATGAACGGCTGGAGGGACCGCAACCGCAAGCCGCCGGTCGTACGGATATACGACATCGCGGATCCCGAACGTCCGCGGCAGATCGCCCGGATCGAGGCGTCGACCACAAAACTGGACTTCTCCCCGGACGGCGAGACGCTCCTCCTGACCGATTCCCCCTTCGCCGACCCCGACGATCCCCGGCCCCAGGCCGCCGACGAGCTGGAGGGCTGGGACCTCACCGCCCCGGCACATCCCGAGAAACGATGGGCACGCCCTCTTCCGGGCGGAATCGACTCGGCGCACGTCGCGTTCCGGCCGGACGGCAAACTGCTCGCCGTGTACGACAGCGGGGGCACGCTGAGGTTGTGGCGCATCGAGGGGCACCGGGTCACCGACGAGGTGTCCCGCGTGACCGTGGGCACCTTCGGCAGCCCCATCGCCTTCAGCCCCGACGGAACCCGCCTCGCCCTGACCGCGAAGGAGACCGTGGTCGCCGACGAACGACCCGAGATCTGGGACCTGACCGATCCGACGGCCCCCGCGCGGCTCTCCTACCTGCCCGCCTCGACGCGCGCCGCCGATTTCTACGCGCTCCGGTTCAGCCCGGACGGCGAATTCCTGGCCGTCGTCAGAGCGTCCGCGGGGGTCGAGCTGTGGGACACCAACCCGGAACGGATCATCGGCGACCTCTGCGACTCGGTCGGCGATCCCCTCACGCGACAGCAGTGGCAGCACTACCTGCCGGACCGTCCCTACCGGCCGCCCTGCCGGTGACACGGCGGCCCGCGTCGCCCCATCGTCGCGGGCCCCAGCGGCGCGACTGCGGTGCGCCCTCGCACGCCCCGGCCCGGACATCGCCTGGGGGACCCGCGCCCCACCCCGCGCCGGAGCTGGGAGGGGCTGCGCTGACGCCGCAGGGCAGTCCGAAAGGCCTGTCCGGCGCTCAGGCCTGGGCCGGCTCGCGGCTGCCGAGCGCGGCGCCCGGCGGCAACTGGCCCCGGATCCGCCCGAGCGCGTCGTCGAAATCGCCGTCCGCGACGCACGCTTCGTACGCGGCGCCGCCGCAGTGGAGCGTCAGGTTGAGCTCCGCCCGGTCGGGCCCGGCCCCGTCCTGCGCAGGCTCCCCCAGGGTCAGCAGGCAGCTCAGCGTCGCCTGCTGCACGCCCCCGTCGACGTGGACGGGCAGCGGCATGTCCCATTCCAGTACGCAGGAGGACAGCACGCCGCCCCCGCCCTCCGCCCGCAGCGCGGCGAACGTCGCGCCCTCGTACTCAACACCTCTGATGCGCGTGCGCACTTGGCCGCCGGCCGCGGTTATCTTGACCGCTTCCGCGCCGGCCCGGTCGCGGTACCAGCCCGCGCAGACCTCAGTCGACTCCGATGACATGCGCGGACTGTAGCGCTAGGCCGTCCTCCGGCGCGCAAGAGGTGCCCTTTCACGCCCTGGGCGTGCGCCGTGGACGGCGGGCTCAGGTCCGACCGACCTCTTCGCCGGATGCGCCGTCTCCGGATGCGTCGCCGTCCTTCTCGACGCTCAGGGGACAGTCGGGGTTGTGGCAGGGCCCGGGCTCCCAGACCGGTACGAACGCCCCGAGCGTCTTGTGCCGTTTGACGACCGTGCCGACAGGCCGGCCGCAGGCAGGGCAGACGCGCTCCTCCTGCGGACGCCTCGGGACGCGGTGCGAACCATGTCCTTCACTGTCCATATGGCCAGAATATTCCGCTACGGGCGCCTCGGACAGCGGGACCGAGCCGTCCGGAACTCCCTCGCACCCGGGACCGGCCCCGCCACCGGCGAAGCCCGCGCGCTCAGCGCGTGCGCCGGGTGACGAACTCCGCCAGCGCCAGCAGATCGCCCGCCGCCGCCAGGTCCGGCACGGCGCGGGACAGCTCCCCCACCGCCCGCGACATCCGCTCGGCCGCCTGCGTCTGCGCCCAGTCACGACCCCCGGCCTCTCCGCCGCGCCGGCGGCGCGTGCCGCCGAGCCGGGGCTCATCGGACCCCGGTACAGCGCGGCCAGCTCGGCGCCGGCGGGCGTGCCGGACGCGAGGGCCGCCACGACCGGCAGGGACTTCTTGCGCGCCGTCAGATCGGCTCCGGCCGGCTTGCCCGTACGCTCCGGATCGCCCCAGATCCCGATCAGGTCGTCGATGAGCTGGAAGGCGAGACCGGCCTCGCGCCCGAACGCGTCCATGGCGGCGACCTCCCCCTCCCCCGCGCCCGCGTACAGCGCGCCCACCGCGCACGCGCAGCCCAGCAGCGCCCCGGTCTTGGCCGTCGCCATGCCGAGGCACTCCTCCAGCGTGACCTCCTCGGGTGCGCGCTCCTCGAAGGCGCAGTCGGCCTGCTGACCCGCGCACAGCTCGATGACACAGGCCGCGAGCCGTGCCGAGGCGGCGACCGAGCAGGGGGCCGGGTCCTCGGCCAGCAGCCGCAGCGCGAGGGCGAGCACGGCGTCACCGGCCACGATGGCGTCCGCCGTGCCGAACACCGTCCAGGCGGTGGGGCGGTGCCTGCGGGTGGCGTCCTCGTCGATCACATCGTCGTGCAGCAGCGTGAAGTTGTGCGCGAGCTCCACGGCCGCCGCGGCCCGCAGGGCCCGGTCGGGGTCGCCGCCGAGTGCCCGGCAGGCGGCGAGCACGAGCGCGGGCCTGACGGCCTTGCCGCCCGCGCCCGCGGCCGGGCTGCCGTCCGGCCTGCTCCCAGCCGAAGTGGTACCGCGCCACACGGCGCACGGCGCTCGGCAGGGTGTCGACGGCGGAACGGAGCTCGGGCTGGACAGCACCGCTGGCGCGCTCCAGCAGCGCGACGGCCTCGCGGCCCTCGACGGTGTACGGCATGGTCAAGGGGCGGTCCTTCCTCGGGAACGGTCGGCTGTGCGGGCCGGGGGCGCGGCAGGGGCGCGCCCCCGGTGCGGCACAAGGTCAGCGCCAGCGGCTCACCTCGACGTTCTCCAGGACTCCGAGGGCGTCGGGGACGAGGACGGCTGCGGAGTAGTAGGCCGTGACCAGGTACGAGATGATCGCCTGCTCGTCGATGCCCATGAAGCGCACGGACAGGCTGGGCTCGATCTCGTCCGGGATGCCGGTCTGGTGCAGCCCGATGACGCCCTGGTCGGCCTCGCCCGTACGCATGCAGATGATGGACGTCGTGCGGGCGTCCGAGATCGGGATCTTGTTGCACGGGAAGATCGGCACCCCGCGCCAGGCCGGCACCTGGTGACCGCCGATCTCGACGCTGTCGGGGACCAGCCCCCGCTTGTTGCACTCGCGGCCGAAGGCGGCGATCGCGCGCGGGTGGGCGAGGAACAGCTTCGAACCGCGCCGCCGCGACAGCAGCTCGTCCATGTCGTCCGGGCTCGGCACACCGTCGTGCGGCTGCAGTCGCTGGCCGTAGTCGCAGTTGTTCAGGAGGCCGAACTCGCGGTTGTTGACGAGCTCGTGCTCCTGGCGCTCGCGCAGCGCCTCGACGGTCAGCCGCAACTGCTGCTCGGTCTGGTTCATCGGCTGGTTGTAGAGGTCGGCGACGCGGCTGTGCACCTTCAGCACGGTCTGCGCGACGCTCAGTTCGTACTCGCGCGGGGCCGCTTCGTAGTCGACGTAGGTGTGCGGGACGACGGCCTCGCCGACATGTCCGGCGGACAGGTCGATCGCCGCCTCGCCGTACTTGTTGGTCCGCTGCCGGGGCAGTGCGGCGAGGCTCGCCAGGTGCGTGCGCAGCGACTCCGCGCGGTCGGCGAGGTTGAGCACGTCGTACCGGGTCAGCACGAGCACGGTGCAGGCCGTGGCCGCGCGCGCCGTGTACCGCCAGACGGCCTCGCGGTCCGTGAGGGAGTGATCGCCGAAGTACGACCCGTCCGCGAGGACTTCGACCACGGCCTCGTCCCCGTAGGGGCCCTCGCCGATCTGCTCGACCCGGCCGTGCGCCAGCAGGTAGACCCTGTCCGCCGCCTCCCCGCCGGTGGCCAGCACTTCTCCGGGCGCGAACTCCCGCTGCTCGCACCGCCGTGCCAGCTCCGTGAGGGCGGTCTCGTCGCCGAAGTCGCGCAGCGCCGGCAGCTCGCCCAGCTCGGCGGGGATGACCGCGACCTGGTCGCCGGTCTGCACGAACGTCACCCTGCCGTCGCCGACCGAGTAGGTCAGGCGGCGGTTCACGCGGTACGTGCCACCCTGCACCTGCACCCAGGGCAGCATGCGCAGCAGCCACCGCGAGGTGATCTCCTGCATCTGCGGGGCGGACTTGGTGGTGGTCGCGAGATTCCGCGCGGCGGCGGTGCCGAGACTCTGCTGGGACCCCTGCTCATGCACGTCCTCGCCGACGGAACCTGCCGAACCGACCGTCATGTGACTCCCTCCCGATCATGTCTCTGACCTGCGAGGCAAGCGTTTCAGCACAGTGCGTCGTCGCACCATTACACAAATGAGTGGGACTGCATCATCGCGACCGGGGCAGTGGCCGGATCGGCTCGTACACCCGGCGACAATGAGGAGGTGAACCGGGAGACGTCCGACCTCGCCGCCGCGCTGCGGCCCCGGCTGCCCTCACCGCTGCAGCCCGTCGGGGACGAGCGTTTCGAGAGGCACGGAGTGCGGCTGCTGCTCAAGCGCGACGACCTGATCCACCCCGACCTGCCCGGCAACAAGTGGCGCAAGCTCGCTCCGAATCTGCGCGCCGCCGCCGGCCGGTCGGTGCTCACCTTCGGCGGCGCATACTCCAACCACCTGCGGGCCACGGCCGCGGCGGGACGCCTGCTCGGCTTCCCCACGATCGGTGTCGTACGGGGTGACGAACTGGCCACGCGCCCGCTGAACCCGTCCCTCAGCCGCTGCGCGGCCGACGGCATGCGCCTGCTGTTCGCCGACCGCGCCGCCTATCGCGCCAAGGGCGACCCCGACGTGCTCGCGCGGTTCCTCCGGGCCGCCGGCGTCGGGACCGACGACGTGTACGTGGTCCCCGAGGGCGGCAGCAACGCCCTCGCCGCGCAGGGCTGCACGGAGCTCGGCCGCGAGCTGCGCGACCACGACGAGGACGTCGATGTCGTGGCCGTCGCCTGCGGCACGGGCGGCACGCTCGCCGGTCTCGCCGCCGGCCTCGGGCAGGGCCGCCGCGCCCTCGGCTTCCCCGTCCTGCGCGGCGGCTTCCTCGGCGAGGCGATACGCGCCCTGCAGCAGGAGGCGTTCGGCGGACCGGCCGGTGACTGGTCGCTCGACGACCGCTTCCACTTCGGCGGGTACGCCCGCACGAGCCCGGTACTCGACGCGTTCGCCCGGGACTTCGGGGAGCGGCACGGGCTGCCCGTGGAACGTGTCTACGTCGCCAAGGCGCTCTACGGACTGAGCGTGCTCGCCGCCGAGGGCGCCTTCCCGGCCGGCAGTACGGTCGTCGCCGTGGTCACCGGCCGGGAGGACGGGGCGGATCAGGCCTCCTCGCGGTAGGCCGCGGCCTCCTCCAGGTCCAGCCGGCGCAGCAGCGTGCGCATCATCTCGTCGTCGATCCGGCGCCGGTTGCGCAGCTCGACGAAGACGTCCCGCTCCGCGGCGATCATCTCCCGCGCGAGGCGGCGGTAGGTGTCGTCGGCCGACTCCCCGGTGACCTCGTTGACCGTGCCGAGCCGCTCCCACACGGCGTTGCGCCGGCGCTCCAGCACGGTGCGCAGCCGGTCGGCCAGCGGCTGGGGCAGCGCGTTGCGCTCGTCGGCCAGCAGCTCCTCCAGTCGCCGTTCGGCGGCCGCGGACGCCTCGCTCTGCGCCTGCGCCTCGGCCAGCGTCTCGGCGTACGTGTCCCGTCCGGGCAGCTTCACCGCGCGGATCAGCGCGGGGAGGGTCAGGCCCTGCACCACGAGGGTGCCGATGACGGTGGTGAAGGTGAGGAACAGGACGAGGTTGCGGGCGGGGAACGCCTCGCCGTCCGCGGTCGTCAGCGGGATGGAGAACGCGATCGCGAGCGACACCACCCCGCGCATGCCGGCCCAGCCGACGATCAGCGGCGCGGTCCAGGTGGTGTCCGGCTCCCGCTCCCTGATCCGCCTGGACGCCATGCGGGGCAGGAAGGTCGCCGGGTAGACCCAGACGAACCGCACGACCACGACGGTGACGAACACCCCGGCGGCGTACCAGAGCGCCTCCCCGACGCCGTATTCCCCGAGGCCCTCCACCACGATCGCCAGTTGCAGCCCGATCAGCGCGAAGACGACGGACTCCAGGACGAAGGAGACCATCTTCCACACCGCCTCCTCCTGGAGCCTGGTCGCGAAGTCGACCTGCGAGGAGTGGTGGCCCAGGTAGAGCGCGACGACGACGACCGCGAGCACGCCGGAGGCGTGGACCTGCTCGGCGGCGGCGTAGGCGATGAACGGGATGAGCAGCGACAGCGTGTTCTGGAGGAGCGCTTCCCTGAGGTGCGTGCGCAGCCAGTGGATGGGGATCATCAGGACCAGTCCCACGCCGATGCCGCCGAGCGCGGCGAGCGCGAACTCTCCCAGGCCCCCGGCCCAGCTCGCGCCCTCGCCGATCGCGGCGGCGAGGGCCACCTTGTACGCGGTGATCGCGGTCGCGTCGTTCACCAGGGACTCCCCCTGGAGGATCGTGGTGATGCGGCTGGGCAGTCCGAGCCTGCGGGCGATGGCGGTGGCGGCGACCGCGTCCGGCGGTGCGACGACCGCGCCGAGCACGAGCGCGGCGGTCAGCGGCAGGTCGGGGACGAAGAGGTAGGCGAGGTAGCCCACGGCCAGCGTCGCGAAGAGGACGTAGCCGACGGAGAGCAGCGCGACCGGGCGGATGTTGGCGCGCAGGTCGAGGTAGGAGCTGTCCAGGGCGGCGGTGTGCAGCAGCGGGGGCAGCAGCAGCGGCAGCACGATGTCCGGGTCGAGGTGGAAGTCGGGGACGCCCGGCACGTACGAGGCGATCAGTCCCACCGCGACCAGCAGCAGCGGTGCCGCGACCGGTGTCCGGCGGGCGGCGCCCGCGACCGCGGCGCTCGCCGCGATGAGTCCCACCAGTGGCAATGCGTCCATCACACCGACCTCGTATCGTCGCCTGCGTCGTAACCTGGCAATCATGAGCGAGTGTCCCCATGTAGCAGAACTGCCACGGCCAGAGCCGGTGCCGCTGAGCGAGACCTGCCCGGAGTGCCTGGCGGCGGGCAGCCACCCGGTCCAGCTGCGCCTGTGCCTGGTGTGCGGCCACGTGGGCTGCTGCGACTCGTCGCCGCTGAAACACGCGAGCTCGCACTTCCGCGAGACGGCGCACGCGGTGATGCGCAGCTTCGAGCCGGGGCAGGCGTGGCGGTGGTGTTTTGTCGACGGTTCGATCGTCTGACGCCTGGGTACGTCAACCATCCCCCGGTTCTGCGCAATTGGGCGGCGCAGACCTCTAGCCACTGTCCGTACTCATGTGCTTACCATGAGTGACAGTTATCAGCTCGGGGGTCCCGGCGACACGGCACCATGGATCGCGATAGCGTCGCCAGGCCAGTACCGGCTGCGTAATCGACTACGTACCGCATGGCCGCGGGTGCTTTCACCCACGGCCCAGAAAGAGCTTGTGCCACCTTGGAGGTGAGGGTGTCCCAGATCGCAGGCGAGCCCGGGACTCAGGACTTCGTGGAAGTCCGGCTGCCGGCTGCGGGTGCCTACCTGTCCGTGTTGCGTACGGCCACGGCCGGTCTCGCAGCGCGCTTGGACTTCACCCTCGACGAGATCGAGGATCTGCGGATCGCGGTCGACGAGGCGTGCGCGATCCTGCTCCAGCAGGCCGTTCCCGGGTCAGTCCTGAGCTGCGTGTTCCGGCTCGTCGACGACTCGCTGGAGGTGACGGTCTCGGCGCCCACGACGGACGGCCGCGCCCCGGAGCGCGACACGTTCGCCTGGACAGTGCTCTCGGCACTGGCCGGCAAGGTCGACTCCTCGGTCGCCGACGACCGTACTGTCTCCATCAGCCTGTACAAACAGCGCGGCGCGGGACCCGGGCCGGCGTGAGCAACGGAAACGGGGATGGTCCGATGCGGGAGGACGAAGAGCGTGCCCCCCGGGTGCTGAGCGCGTCGGCCGGCATCCCGGAGCAGCACGCACGGCCGCACCCGGTGGTGGACGAGCCCGACGGCCGGACGGCCTCGGCGGAGCAGGCGCGGGCAGATCAGGCGGACCGTATGAGCGAGCACGAGCACGGCCACGAGCGGCATCACCACGACGCCCACGACCGCAGCGGGGCACGGGCGATGTTCGTAGAGCTGCGCAGACTGCCCGAGGGAGCACCCGAGCGGGCGGAGCTGCGCAACCAGCTCGTGCGGATGCACCTGCCGCTCGTCGAGCATCTCGCGCGGCGCTTCCGCAACCGCGGCGAGCCGCTGGACGACCTCACGCAGGTCGCCACGATCGGGCTGATCAAGTCGGTGGACCGGTTCGACCCGGAGCGCGGCGTCGAGTTCTCGACGTACGCGACCCCGACGGTGGTGGGCGAGATCAAGCGCCACTTCCGCGACAAGGGCTGGGCGGTGCGGGTGCCGCGCCGGCTCCAGGAGCTGCGGCTCGCCCTGACCACGGCGACGGCGGAGCTCTCCCAGCAGCACGGCCGCTCGCCGACGGTCCACGAGCTGGCCGAGCGCCTGGGCATCTCGGAGGAGGAGGTCCTGGAGGGCCTGGAGTCCGCGAACGCGTACTCCACGCTGTCCCTGGACGTCCCCGACACGGACGACGAGTCGCCCGCGGTGGCGGACACGCTCGGCGCGGAGGACGAGGCGCTGGAGGGCGTCGAGTACCGCGAGTCGCTGAAGCCGCTGCTGGAGGACCTGCCGCCGCGGGAGAAGCGCATCCTGCTGCTCCGCTTCTTCGGCAACATGACGCAGTCGCAGATCGCGCAGGAGGTCGGCATCTCGCAGATGCACGTCTCCCGGCTGCTGGCCCGGACGCTGGCGCAGCTGCGGGAGAAACTGCTCGTCGAGGAGTAACGGAGCGGGCCGTGCCCACGGGCGCGGCCCGCGCGGTACGCGTCAGTCGCGGGCCACGCCGATGCCCAGCGCCCGGGCCGTGGTCGGGTTGACCAGCAGCACCAGGCCCGTCACGGCCACCGCCGCCAGCACGATGCCCAGCGGGATCAGGGCGCCCGAGGCGCGCAGCAGGGTCCAGGCGGGGATGAGGGCGATCAGCTGGGTGATGATCGCGGGGCCGCGGCTCCACGAGCGCCGGCGCAGCAGCCCGCAGGCCGCCAGCAGCGGGATCACAGCGAGTGCGATCAGTGTCACACCGCCGGTCTCGGCCTGCGAGGGGCTGTCGGGCCGGCCCAGCAGGCCCATCACGAGCATGTAGACGCCTCCGGCGGCGAGCGCCAGCCCCTCGGCGGCGCACACGGCGGCTGCGGCCGTCAGGCGGGCGGGGCGGGGAGTGGTGTCGTCACTGCTCACCCCTGCAGGGTAGCCGTCGCCCCGCACCCGGGGCTGGGCCAGGTACCCCCCGGTAGGTACGCTGCATCGCATGCGCGCACTTCTCGTGGTCAATCCGGCAGCAACCACCACCAGTGCCCGCACACGCGACGTGCTGATCCACGCGCTCGCGAGCGAGATGAAGCTCGAGGCGGTGACCACCGAGTACCGCGGGCACGCCCGTGACCTCGGCCGCCGGGCCGCAGAGTCCGACGACATCGATCTCGTCGTGGCGCTCGGCGGCGACGGCACGGTCAACGAGGTCGTGAACGGTCTGCTGCACAACGGCCCCCATCCCGAGGGCCTGCCCCGCCTCGCCGTCGTGCCCGGCGGCTCCACGAACGTCTTCGCCCGGGCCCTCGGCCTGCCGAACGACGCGGTCGAGGCGACGGGCGCGATCCTGGACGCCCTGCGCGACCGGACCGAGCGGACGGTCGGTCTGGGCCTGGCCGCCGGCACGCCGGGGACCGAGGACGAGGGGGTGCCGCAGCGCTGGTTCACCTTCTGCGCCGGGTTCGGGTTCGACGCGGGTGTCGTCGGCCGGGTCGAACAGCAGAGGGAACGCGGCAGACGCTCCACGCACGCGCTCTACATCCGCCAGGTGCTGCGCCAGTTCCTCGACGAGCCGCACCGCCGGCACGGCACGATCACGCTGGAGCAGCCCGGGACGGACCCGGTGACGGACCTGGTGCTGTCCATAGTCTGCAACACCTCCCCCTGGACCTACCTGGGCAATCGTCCGGTGTACGCGTCCCCGAAGGCCTCCTTCGACACCGCTCTGGACGTGCTCGGGCTCTCGAGGCTCTCGACACCGGCCGTGGCCCGCTACGCGACCCAGCTGCTGACGTCGAGCCCCGAGCGCGGCCCGCACGGCAAGCACGCCGTCACGCTCCATGATCAAACGGACTTCACCTTGCATTCCAAGGTCCCGCTGCCCTTCCAGATGGACGGTGACCACCTGGGGCTGCGCACAAGCGTGACGTTCACAGGCGTTCGCCGTGCACTGCGTGTGATTGTGTGAGCGGAACGCGCAAAAGTCCTTTATCTCGAACGTATGGGCTGCCATCCACCCCATAGAAGTACGGCTGTGACCTAGTCGACACCGAGGAATCAAAAAAAACTTTCCGGAAGGGGTTGTATCCGCCGCCGAGGTTTGCGAATCTCTACATGGCGATCGGGACGGCCCGCAACAACGGCCCCACAGACCGCCGGAACCCCTCCACGAATCCAGGACCCAGCGCCGGGCAACTGGCGATCGGCCCTTCCCTTGCGGGGGGATTCGTGAAAGCGTTCACATTCACAAGCAACCCGCATGTCATGTCAAGGAGAGGTAGCAGCCATGGACTGGCGTCACAACGCCGTTTGCCGCGAGGAAGACCCCGAGCTCTTCTTCCCCATCGGCAACACCGGTCCTGCGCTGCTGCAGATCGAGGAAGCCAAGGCCGTCTGCCGCCGCTGCCCCGTCATGGAGCAGTGTCTGCAGTGGGCGCTCGAGTCCGGCCAGGACTCCGGCGTCTGGGGTGGCCTCAGCGAGGACGAGCGTCGCGCCATGAAGCGCCGTGCCGCTCGCAACCGGGCGCGTAACGCCAGCGCCTGACGCCCCCTGCTACGAGCCTGAGCCGGCGGCGCGTGCAGCGAGCACGCACTCACCGCCTTCGAGCCGCAGCGCGCAGTACCCCCCGATGCGCATCGCGAATGCGAGCAACGAGCTTCGAGCCCCGGACCGTGTGACATGGTCCGGGGCTCTTCGCTGTGCACAGCGCTAGCGCTTGTCGGGTACGGGGATGTCGAGGACGACGCGGGTGCCGCGGGACGGCTCGGGGACCGGCACCATGTCGAAGCTGCCGCCCAGCTCGCCCTCGACCAGGGTCCGCACGATCTGCAGTCCCAGATTGCCCGCGCTCTTGGGGTCGAAGCCCTCGGGCAGACCCCGGCCGTCGTCCTGGACGGTGATCAGCAGTCGGGCCTTCTCCGCGCGGCTGTCGCCGCGGACCGCCGACACCTCGACCGAGCCGTGCTCGCCCGGCGCGAAGGCGTGTTCCAGGGCGTTCTGCAGGACCTCGGTGAGCACCATGGACAGCGGGGTCGCGGTCTCGGCGTCGAGGATGCCGAAGCGGCCGGTGCGCCGGCAGTCGACCTTGCCCGGGGAGATCTCGGCGACCATCGCGATCACCCGGTCGGCGATCTCGTCGAACTGGACGCGCTCATCCAGATTCTGGGACAGCGTCTCATGGACGATGGCGATCGAACCGACGCGCCGGACCGCCTCGTTGAGTGCCTCGCGGCCACGCACGGAGTCCATGCGCCGGGCCTGGAGGCGCAGCAGGGCGGCCACCGTCTGGAGGTTGTTCTTCACCCGGTGGTGGATCTCCCGGATGGTCGCGTCCTTGGTGATCAACTCCCGCTCGCGGCGCCGCAGTTCCGTGACGTCCCGCAGGAGGACCAGGGAACCGATGCGTACGCCCTTGGGCTTGAGCGGGATGGCGCGCAGCTGGATGACGCCGCCGTTGCCCTCGATCTCGAACTCGCGGGGCGCGTAGCCGCTGGCCAGTTTGACCAGCGCCTCGTCGACGGGGCCGCGGGAGGGGGCCAGTTCGGCGGTGATCTGGCCGAGGTGCTGCCCGACGAGGTCGGAGGCGAGACCGAGCCGGTGGTAGGCGGACAGGCCGTTGGGGCTCGCGTACTGGACGACTCCGTCGGCGTCGAGGCGGATCAGACCGTCGCCCACGCGCGGCGAGGCGTCCATCTCGACCTGCTCGCCGGGGTAGGGGAAGGCACCGGCCGCGATCATCTGGGCGAGGTCGGAGGCGGACTGGAGGTAGGTGAGCTCCAGGCGCGAGGGCGTGCGCACGGTGAGCAGGTTGGTGTTGCGGGCGATGACGCCGAGGACGCGGCCCTCCCGGCGCACCGGGATCGACTCGACCCGTACGGGCACCTCCTCGCGCCACTCCGGGTCGCCCTCGCGCACGATCCGGCCCTCGTCGAGCGCGGCGTCGAGCAGGGGCCGGCGGCCGCGGGGCACGAGGTGGCCGACCATGTCGTCCTGGTAGGAGGTCGGGCCCGTGTTGGGCCGCATCTGGGCGACGGACACGTAGCGGGTGCCGTCGCGGGTGGGGACCCACAGGACGAGGTCGGCGAAGGACAGGTCGGAGAGCAGCTGCCACTCCGAGACCAGCAGATGGAGCCACTCGAGGTCGGACTCACTCAGAGCGGTGTGCTGGCGGACGAGATCGTTCATGGAGGGCACGTCTGCGAGGGTACCCGCGGGCCGCGGCGCCGTGACGGGACCCTCAACCCGTCCGGCACCGCAGCCCGGAGTTGCCCGGCCGGCAGGTGTGCGGTCCCGCTCGGCCGTGTGGAGGTCTCGGCGCAGTCAGGGCAGAGAGCGCCGGGGACCTCGTTCCACCCTCCTGTGCGGGGAGGGCGGACGCTTGTGTCAGTTCATTCTGGACTAGACCACTAGGGCTGTCCATGCACCAGCCGAGTTTAGTTCCCGCGCCATACTTATGCACCGGTCAAAAGGGACGGCCTGCGGATCAGCGCGTTTCCGTGACCTTCGCCGGCGCCCGGGGCGCGTCCGGGTCCTGCCCTCGGGCGATCGTCACCGCGTACGCCATCAGCTGGAGCGGCAGGATCTCCAGGATCGGCTGCAACTCCTCCGGGACGCCCTCCGTGGGCAGCACGAACCCCGCGGACGCCGCCTCCACCTGGGGGCCGGGCCCACCACGAAGAGGTCCGCGCCGCGGCCGCGCAGCCGGTCGAGCACCGGCTGGAGCGCCTCGCCGCCCTTGCCGCTGGTGACCACGGCGATGACCGGGGAGACGTTGTCGACCATCGCCGGCGGTCCGTGCAGCAGGTCGGCGCCGGAGTACGCCGGCGCCGGGATGTAGCTCGTCTCCATGAGCTTGAGCGCCGCCTCCTTCGCCGTGGGGTAGCCGTATCCCCGGGACGTGATCACCATGGGCTCGGCGAAGCGGTAGCGGGCCGCCAGGGCGCGGATCTCGTCCTGACGGCCGAGGATCTGCGCGGCGAGCTCCGGCAGCGCCCCGGCCGCAGACACTCCCCCGGCCTCCGGCCGGGGGCGCCCCTCGCCTCCGCGCAGGCCCTCGACGAACAGGTAGAGGGCCAGCAGCGAGGCGATGTACGTCTTGGTGGCCGGCAGCGCCCTCTCCGGGCCCGCCATGATGTCGATGTGGTACTCGGAGACCGCCGCGAGCGGCGA
Source organism: Streptomyces sp. NPDC002867 (assembly GCF_053591895.1). Taxonomy (NCBI): domain Bacteria; kingdom Bacillati; phylum Actinomycetota; class Actinomycetes; order Kitasatosporales; family Streptomycetaceae; genus Streptomyces; species Streptomyces sp. NPDC002867. The sequence goes on from NZ_JBSFUR010000035.1 coordinate 51,309, forward strand.
GTCCGGGTTGTTGGTCACGGCGAGCGTGATGGCGCCCGCCTCCCGGGCCGCCTTGGTGGACGCCACCAGGTCCGGCGAGCCGCCGGACTGGCTGACGGTGACGACCAGCACGTCGGTGAGATCGGGCCGGGCGCCGTAGGCGGTCGTGGTGGACATGGAGGTCAGCCCGCACGGCAGGCCGAGCCGGATCTCCAGCAGGTACTTGGCGTACAGCGCCGCGTTGTCGGACGTGCCGCGGGCGGTCAGCAGCACGAAGCGCGGCTTGCGGGCCGCTACCCGTGCCGCCACCTCGCCGATCCGCGGCGCGCCCTCGTCGAGGATGCGCCGCAGGACCGCGGGCTGCTGTGCCATCTCGCCGGACATGATCCGGCCCGGGTGCTCGTGCTCGCTGTGCTCGGCCGAAGTCGTGGCGGACATTGCCGGGTGCCTCCATCGGGGCGGTCCAGGTGCCGGCCGCCGGAGCTCCCGGCGCTCGCCCGGCACAGCACGGTCCCGCTGCGGTCAGATCCCGGCGGCCCTGCCGGTGATGACCTCAGCGGCGGCGCGTCCGCAGACGCGGGCCGCGCCATGGGTCGCGATGTGCACGGCCCCCCTCGGCGGTGCCGCGTCGACGCCCATCTCGACCACGACCGTGTCGGGGCGGGCCTCGATCAGGGCGTCCAGGGCGGCAGCCATCCAGGGATGGCGGTGGACGTCGCGCACCACGGCGACGATCCTACGGTCCGCCGCAGCGGCCAGCACATCTGCCACCAAAGCGGATGTTCCGACCTCGCTCGTGCAGGTACCGGTCGTGGTGCCGGGCAGCAGCGCGGACAGTTCGGCCGCGACGCCCCAGGGTGTGTCGTCCCCGACGGCGATGTTGGCGACCGGCGTGAAGGCGGCGATGTGGGGGGCGGCGGTGACCGGCCCGCAGGGCCGCTCCCCGACGGTGACCCGCACCGCGCGCCGCGCGGCGACGAGGCCGATCTCCGTGCCGGAGCCGGGCGCGGTCCCCTCCTGTGAAGCCGCGCCCGGCTCTGCTGCAGCCCCCCTGGCCCGGCGCGTCCAGTCGGCGAGGGCGCGCACGCGCGCCGCCGCGTCGGCCAGCCGCTCCTCGGGCAGGTCGCCGTCCCGTACCGCCGTGACGAGCGCGTCGCGCAGTCGCAGTACGGTCTCCTCGTCGGCCAGGCCGCCGCCGACGCAGATCGCGTCGGCTCCGGCGGCGATCGCGAGGACCGAGCCGCGCTCGATGCCGTACGTGGACGAGATGGCCTGCATCTCCATGCCGTCCGTGACGATCAGGCCCTGGTAGCCCAGCTCTTCGCGCAGCAGACCGGTGAGGATCTGCGGGCTCAGGGTCGCGGGACGGTTGGGGTCGAGCGCGGACAGCAGGATATGCGCGCTCATCACCGCTTTGGAACCCGCCGCGATCGCCGCGCGGAAAGGCACCAGCTCACGGGCGCGCAGTGTGGCGAGGTCCACATCGATCCGGGGCAGCGCGTGGTGCGAATCGACGTTGGTGTCGCCGTGTCCGGGGAAGTGCTTCGTGCACGCGGCGACTCCGGCGGACTGGAGTCCCTCGATGTACGCCACGGTGTGCCGGGCGGCGAGTTCCGTCCCGGCGCCGAAGGACCGTACGCCGATGACCGGGTTGTCCGGGTTCGAGTTGATGTCGGCGGACGGCGCCCAGTTGAGGTCGACGCCGCACTCGGCGAGCCGCCGGCCCAGCTCACGGGCCACGGCCCGGGTCAGGTCCACGTCGTCCACCGAGCCGAGCGCGTAGTTGCCGGGGAAGGAGGAACCGGTGCGGACCTCCAGCCGGGTGACGTCACCGCCCTCCTCGTCGATGGCGACGAGGACGTCGTCGCGTTCGGCCCGCAACCGGGCGGTGAGGGCGGCCAGCTGACCGGGCGTCGCGATGTTGCGGCCGAACAGTCCGACGGAGGACAGCCCTTCGCCGATCCGGCGCAGCAGCCAGTCCGGCGCGGTGGTGCCGGTGAAGCCCGGCTGGAGGACGGTGAGGGCGTCGCGGGTGAGGGTGTCGGATGATCCCCGTACGAGAGTCGTCATGAGGCGGCGTTATCCCTTCACTGCGCCCGAGGTGAGTCCCGCCGCCATCTTCTTCTGGATGACCATGAAGAAGGCCACGACGGGAATGGCGATGAGCGTCGAGGCGGCCATCAGCGCGCCGTAGTCCACACCGCGCGAGGTGGTGAAGTTCGCCAGCCACACGTTGAGGGTGTACTTGTCGTTGTCCTGCAGCACGATGTAGGCGAGCAGGTACTCGTTCCAGGCATTGATCAGCGAGTAGATGGACGCGGCGGCCAGTCCCGGCGCGAGCAGCGGGAAGACGACCCGCCAGAAGGCGCCCATCTGGCTGCAGCCGTCGACCATCGCGGACTCCTCCAGCTCCTTGGGGATGTTGATCACGAAGCCGCGGATCATCCAGGTCGCGAACGGCAGCGTGGAGACGAGGTAGATGACGATGACGCCCCAGTACTCGTTCAGCGCGCCCAGGTCGTTGAGCTGGAGGTAGATCGGGATGAGCATGGCCGTCGGCGGCAGCAGCTGGACCAGGATCAGCACGATCATGAAGAGTCTGCGGCCGGCGAACCGGAAGCGGCCGATGGCGTACGCCGCGATGGTCGCCATCACCATCGCGCCGACGACCGCGGTGACGCAGATGATGAGGCTGGACTGGACGGCGGTGCCGAAGTCGGCCTGGTCCATGGCACGGCCGAAGTTGTCGAAGGTGACCGACGACGGCCACAGGGTCTGGTCGTAGCTGCGGATCTCGGCGTTCGGGCGCAGGGCACTGATGATCAGCCAGTACACCGGGAAGATCATGACCACGAAGGTCAGCAGCCCGACGGCGTTGTAGACGTGCCTGCTCTTCTTCTTGCGGTCGGGGCGGATGGCCTTCGGGGCGGAGCTGAGGGCGCTCACTCGACCTCTCCGATCTTGAGCAGCTGGCGCAGGTAGTAGACGGCCACGCCGGACAGCAGGAGCACCGTGATCAGGGAGATCGCGGCGCCCTGGCTGAAGGAGTTGGACTCGAAGGCCTTGTTGAAGGCGTAGAGGCCGAGCACCTCGTACTCGGGCTCGGGCTTGGTGCCGCGCATCAGCCAGACCTGGCCGAGGACGTTGAAGTCCCAGATGACGGACAGTGTGGCCACCATCTGGAACACCGGCTTGATGACCGGGAAGATCACGTAGCGGAAGTTGCCGAACGCGCCCACGCCGTCGATGGACGCGGCCTCCTCCAGCTCCCTGGGGACCTGGGTGAGCGCGGCGTACAGCGTGATGGCGACGAAGGGGATCGCGCCCCAGACCACCACGGCGCCGATGACGAGGAAGCCCTGCTTGTGGTCGAGGAACCAGTTGTGGCCCTGGAAGTCCAGTCCCAGGTACTTCGACAGGACCATGTTGGCGACGCCGTAGTCCGAGTCGGCGAACCAGCGGAAGATCGAGGCCGCCACCATCAGCGGGATGGACCAGGCGGCGATCAGCGCCGCGGTCAGCAGCAGCCGCGCCCAGGTGGACATGCGCTGCATCATCAGCGAGATCGCGAGGCCGGCCGCGAGCGTGGTGACGACACAGGCGGCCATGAACACGACGGTGAGGACGACCGAGTCCCAGAAGGCGCCGTCCCGGAAGATGTCGGTGAACTGCTGGAAGCCGACCCAGGGGGCCGGCTCGCCGGTCCACAGCTCCTTGCGGCCGACGTCCTGGAAGGACATGACCGCCGTCTTGACCAGCGGCCACACGAAGACCGCGGCGATCGCGAGGATGGTCGGGCCGATGAGCAGGTACGGCAGCAGCGCACCGGCCTTGCGGGGCCTGGGCGCCTGCCCCTTCGGCTGCTGGGTGCCGGGCCCCTCGGGGTGCCGCGCTACGGGCACCACCGGGTCGGCTGCTTTCATGTCGGCGGCACTCATGGGTGCTGAGCCTTCCGTTCGGACGTACGGGCCGGGAGGTACCGGAGTGCGGGGGCGGTGCGCGTGCCGAGGCACGGTCCGCCGCCCCCGCCGCTGGTCGACGCGGTGAGAAGTCCGGAGTCAGGACTGCTCGTTGATCAGCTTGTCGATCTCCTCGTCGGCCTTCTTGGTGGCTTCCTCGACCGGCGTGCCCTTGATGATGTCCAGCAGCATCAGCTCCAGGACCTCCTTCTTCTCGATCGCGGCCCAGCCCGGCGCGATCGGGGTGAACCAGGCGTCCGGCACCGCATTGGCGATCGGAGCGGTCTCCGGCTTGGCCTTCAGCGGCTCCAGCTGCTTGGTGTTGTTCGGCAGGATGTTCTTGGAGGCCAGCACCTCCTGCGACTTGGCGCCGGTGAACATCGAGATCCACTCCTCGCCGAGGTCCTGGACCTTGGACTTGGAGATGGTGGCGAGGTCGGAGCCGCCGATGAAGGAGGGGAGCGCCTTGCCGTTCGGGCCGGGCATTCCCGCGGTGAGGATCTTGTCCTTGAGCTTGGCGTTGCCGTTGCCCGCCGGGTCGGTGACGCTGCCGGCCTCCCAGCCGTTGCCGTACAGCAGCGCGGCCTTCTCGTTGGCCATGACGTTGGCGTGGTCCTGTTCGTCCTTGGTCTTGTCGCCGTGGTTGTACTTGTCGACCAGGTCGACGAAGTGCTTGATGCCCTTCTGCGCCTCGGGCGTGGACAGAGCGGACTTCCACTCCTTCGTGCCCTCGTCGTAGGTGGCGATCTCGCCCCCGTACGCGGCGACGTAGGACATGGCGGCGTACCAGTAGCGGCCGGGCAGGTAGAGCGGCGAGAACGCCTTGTCCTTGCCGTACTTCTCCTGGACCTTGTCCAGGGCGGCCGTCAGCTCGGCCTCGGTGGTGGGCAGGGTCTCGACGCCCGCGCCCGCCTTGAACATGTCCTTGTTGTAGATGGCCACGCGCGCACCGGCGTAGTACGGCACGCAGTACTGCTTGCCCTCGTAGGAGCAGGTGTCCTTGAGGCCGCCGATCCAGGTGTCCGCGTTCTCGTACTTCTTCGGGTCGATCTCGCCGAGCGCCCCGTTGAGGATGTACGTCATGGTCTCGGTGTTGCCGAGCTCGACGACGTCCGGGAACTTGTCGCCGGAGAGCGCCGCGTCGAGCTTCTTGGTCTTGTCCGCCCACTGCTGGTACTGGACGTTGACCTTCACGCCCGGGTACTTGGCGTTGAACCGGTCATTGACGTCCTTCACCAGCTCGGGCCACGTGGACTGCGCGTCGACCATCAGCCAGACGGTCAGCGTCTCCTTGCGGTCCTTCGGATTCTTGGCCGCCTCGCCGCCGCCGTCCGAACCGCACGCCGCGACCGAGGCCATCATGGCCGCCACACCCACCGCTGCTACGAGATTGCGCTTCACGCCACCCTCCTCAAGGGATGCAAGAGTCCCCCCCACCACCCGGGAGTCGCGCAGCACTTGACAATGGCGCGCCGGATTCTGCCCTGGGGCCGGGATCTGATCTTTAATGGTTTAGACCAGTACCGGGAGCTTGGCCTAGACCTTTGGGGGTGTCAAGGGTGTATAAGAAGGGCAGTCGCGTCCGTTATCGGACCGACACCTGAGGGAGGGCGACGACCCGCGAGCGGTCCGTGCCACCATGTGAGCCGCTACAGACGGAGGAGCCGGTGACGGCAGGAGCGCAGCAGTCGGGAAGGCGGGTCATGACCACGGACGGGGCCGGCACCGAAGCCGAGAGCGGGGCAGCAGGCGCCCGTACCGCGCGCGTGCCCAAGTACTACCGGCTGAAGCGGCACTTGCTCGACATGACCGAGACACTGCCGCCCGGGACTCCGGTGCCGCCGGAGCGCACGCTCGCCGCCGAGTTCGACACCTCGCGCACGACCGTGCGGCAGGCGCTCCAGGAACTCGTCGTGGAAGGCCGGCTGGAGCGCATCCAGGGCAAGGGCACGTTCGTCGCCAAGCCCAAGGTCTCCCAGGCGCTGCAGCTCACCTCGTACACCGAGGACATGCGGGCACAGGGCCTGGAGCCCACGTCCCAGCTGCTGGACATCGGATACGTCACAGCCGACGACACGCTGGCGGAGCTGCTCGACATCTCGACGGGCGGGCGGGTCCTGCGGATCGAGCGCCTGCGGCTGGCCAGCGGCGAGCCCATGGCCATCGAGACCACGCACCTCTCGGCCAAGCGCTTCCCCGCGCTGCGGCGGTCGCTCGTCAAGTACACCTCGCTCTACACCGCCCTCGCGGAGGTGTACGACGTCCATCTCGCCGAGGCCGAGGAGACGATCGAGACGTCTCTCGCCACCCCGCGCGAGGCGGGGCTGCTCGGCACGGACGTCGGCCTGCCGATGCTGATGCTCTCGCGCCACTCGCTCGACGCCCAGGGCGAACCGGTGGAGTGGGTCCGCTCGGTGTACCGCGGGGACCGCTACAAGTTCGTCGCTCGGCTCCAGCGGCCGAAGGACTGAGACACGCGCCCCGGAGCCGTACGTCCCCCACCTGACAGGGTGTCCGGCATGGCGTCGCAGCGTGTTGCGACGCCATGTCATGTTTTGCGCAGCCGTGGCGCGAAGTCGTTGCCGTACCGATATGCGGACCGGGGGTGACGGGACTCGAACGGCTCGCCTAGATTTCCTGCGCACTACAACAGGTGACCAGTGAGGGGACGGAGCCGCATGTCAGCAGTGCCCGAGGCACCGGACGCGCCTGAAGCGCCCGAAGCGAAACAACCGGTCGTCACACCGGTGCGCGTGATCATCGCCCTCTGTCTCTTCGCACCCTTCGTGGCGATGCTCTGGGTCGGCTCCTACGCGAAGGTCGAGCCGACGTTCATCGGCATGCCGTTCTTCTACTGGTACCAGATGCTCTGGGTCGTGGTGTCGACGGCGCTGACGATGATCGCCTACAAGCTGTGGCAGCGTGACCAGCGCGCCCGCAAGGGAGGTGCCTCCCGATGAAGGACGGCGTGAACGGCGTCGCACTCGGCGTCTTCATCTTCTTCTTCCTGGCCGTGACGGTCATGGGCTTCCTGGCCGCCCGCTGGCGCAAGGCCGAGAACGAGCACAGCCTCGACGAATGGGGCCTGGGCGGCAGATCGTTCGGCACCTGGGTGACCTGGTTCCTGCTGGGCGGCGACCTGTACACCGCATACACCTTCGTCGCCGTGCCGGCGGCCATCTACGCGGCGGGCGCGGCCGGCTTCTTCGCCGTGCCGTACACGATCCTCGTCTACCCGCTGATCTTCACCTTCCTGCCGCGCCTGTGGTCGGTGTCGCACAAGCACGGGTACGTGACGACTGCCGACTTCGTCCGCGGACGTTTCGGTTCCAAGGGCCTGTCCCTGGCGGTCGCGTTCACCGGCCTCCTCGCCACGATGCCGTACATCGCGCTCCAGTTGGTCGGCATCCAGGCCGTGCTCGACGTCATGGGCGTCGGCGGTGGCGAGAACACCAACTGGTTCATCAAGGACCTGCCGCTGCTGATCGCCTTCGGTGTGCTCGCGGCCTACACGTACTCCTCCGGACTGCGTGCGCCGGCGCTGATCGCCTTCGTCAAGGACACCCTGATCTACATCGTCATCGCGGTGGCGATCATCTACATCCCGATCAAGCTCGGCGGCTTCGACGCGATCTTCTCCGCCGCCGGAGAGAAGTTCTCGCAGATCAACCCGGCCACGGACAAGCCCGTCGGCGCCCTGGTACCCGGCGAGATGGGCCAGTGGGGCTACGCCACCCTGGCCCTGGGCTCGGCGCTCGCGCTCTTCATGTACCCGCACTCCATCACGGCGACGCTGTCCTCGCGCAGCCGTGAGGTGATCCGCCGCAACACCACGATCCTGCCGCTGTACTCGCTGATGCTGGGCCTGCTGGCCCTGCTCGGCTTCATGGCCATCGCGGCGGGCGTGAAGGTCACCAACGGTCAGCTGGCCATCCCGCAGCTGTTCGAGAACATGTTCCCGGACTGGTTCGCGGGCGTCGCCTTCGCGGCGATCGGCATCGGCGCGCTGGTCCCCGCGGCCATCATGTCCATCGCCGCGGCCAACCTGTTCACCCGGAACATCTACAAGGACTTCCTCAAGCCCGACGCGACCCCGGCGCAGGAGACCAAGGTCTCCAAGCTGGTCTCGCTGCTGGTCAAGGTCGGCGCCCTGGCCTTCGTCCTCACCATGGACAAGACCGTGGCGATCAACTTCCAGCTGCTGGGCGGCATCTGGATCCTGCAGACGTTCCCGGCCCTGGTGGGCGGCCTGTTCACCCGCTGGTTCCACCGCTGGGCGCTCATCGCCGGCTGGGCGGTCGGCATGATCTACGGCACGGTGGCCGCCTACGGCGTGGCGAGCCCGACACAGAAGCACTTCGGCGGCTCGTCGGCCGAGATCCCCGGCATCGGCGAGATCGGCTACATCGGCCTCACCGCGTTCGTGCTGAACCTCGTCGTCACCGTGGTGCTCACCTTCGTCCTGAAGGCGGCCAAGGCCCCGGACGGCGTCGACGAGACCAGCCCGTCCGACTACACGGCGGACGCGGGCGACCCGGGCGTCGAGGTGGAACTGCCGCCGGCCACGGCGGGCGCCCCCGGCGGCCACTGACGGATCGCGTACGCAAGGGCCGTCGCATCTCCCCCCAGGGAAATGCGGCGGCCCTTCGTCGTGCTCTGATGCACACTGCCGGGCATGGACATCACGATCAGGCGGATCGAACCCGGGGAGTGCGGGGCGCTGGGGGAGCTGACCGCGCAGGCGTATCTGCGCGGCGGAATGCTCGACTTCGGCGAGGAGGACCCGTATCTGGAGGTGCTGCGGGACGTCGCGGGACGCGCCGCGCACACGGAGGTGTACGTCGCCGTGGACGGGCGGGGAACCGTGCTCGGCGGGGTGGCCTTCGTTCCCGCCGGCGGCCCGTACGCCGACCTCGCGGGTCCGGGCGAGGCCGAGTTCCGGACGCTGTCGGTGGCCGAGGAGGCCCGGGGACGCGGGGTGGGCGAGGCGCTGGTGCGGACCTGTGTCGACCGGGCCCGGGCGGTGCCCGGGTGCGTGCGCGTGGTGCTGTCGACGCAGCCGATGATGCACGCGGCGCACCGGATATACGCCCGGCTGGGCTTCGTACGCACCCCCGAGCGGGACTGGGCACCGGTCGAGAACGTTCCCCTGCTGACGTACGCCCTGGAGCTCTGAGCCCGCGAGACACAACATGTGGGGGCATGCGCAGCACCCCGCCCCCACATGTATGCTCATCTGGCTGTCGCCGCAGGGGAATCCGGTGCGAATCCGGAACTGTCCCGCAACGGTGTGATCCGGTGCGCTGTGCGTACCCGACAAGTCCGAGGACCTGCCGACGGTGCATCCGGCTCGACCGAACCGGGTGCCGAGACGTCCGGGCCTCGCGGTAGGGCCGGTGGACGCCGTGCCTCGTGCTGCCCGTCCGCGGGCCCGCGCCGGCATGGTCCCCGCCTCCCCCGCCGGCCCAGAGCCGAGCGAGGGAGAGCATCACATGACCATCGCGCCAGCCGATCCGGCTTCAGGCACCGCGGAGCAGACCACGGCCGGTCCCGGGGCCGGCCTGCTGCGGACCCTCACGGATCTGACGGCCGATCTGCCCGACACCGACCCCGGCAGGGTCGCCGCCGCCGCGCTGCGCGGGCGGCACGCCGGATCGGACGAGGCCGAACTGCGCTCCCTCGCCACCGATGCCGCCGCCGGTCTGATCTCCGAGGACCCGGCCTACTCCCGTCTCGCCGCCCGGCTGCTGACCCGCACGATCGCGGACGAGGCCGCCGGCCAGGGCGCCGTGTCGTTCTCGGCCTCCGTCGCGGTCGGGCATCGCGAGGGCCTGATCGCGGACCGCACCGCCGCGTTCGTGGCGCTGCACGCGGCCCGGCTCGACGCGCTCGTCGACCCGGCCGCCGACGACCGCTTCGGCTACTTCGGCCTGCGCACGCTCTACAGCCGCTACCTGCTGCGTCACCCCATCAGCCGTCAGGTCGTGGAGACGCCGCAGCACTTCATGCTGCGCGTCGCCTGCGGCCTCGCCGAGGACGACAGCGTCCGCTCGGTGGACGAGGTCGCCGACCTGTACGGCCTGATGAGCCGGCTCGACTACCTCCCCTCCTCCCCCACGCTCTTCAACTCCGGCACCCGCCACCCCCAGATGTCGTCCTGCTACCTGCTGGACTCGCCGCTCGACGAGCTCGACTCGATCTACGACCGCTACCACCAGGTCGCGCGCCTGTCCAAGCACGCGGGCGGCATCGGGCTCTCGTACTCGCGCGTCCGTGCCCGCGGTTCGCTGATCCGCGGCACCAACGGGCACTCCAACGGCATCGTCCCGTTCCTGAAGACACTCGACGCCTCGGTCGCCGCCGTGAACCAGGGCGGCCGGCGCAAGGGCGCCGCCGCGATCTACCTGGAGACCTGGCACGCCGACGTCGAGGAGTTCCTGGAGCTGCGCGACAACACCGGCGAGGACGCCCGGCGTACGCACAACCTCAACCTCGCGCACTGGATCCCCGACGAGTTCATGCGGCGCGTCGAGGCGGGCTCCGACTGGTCGCTGTTCTCGCCGGCCGACGTGCCCGAGCTCGTCGACCTGTGGGGCGAGGAGTTCGACGCCGCGTACCGCGCCGCCGAGGCCAAGGGCCTGGCCCGCAAGACCATCCCGGCGCGCGACCTGTACGGCCGCATGATGCGCACGCTCGCGCAGACCGGCAACGGCTGGATGACCTTCAAGGACGCCTCCAACCGCACCGCCAACCAGACCGCCGAGCCCGGCCACACGGTCCACTCCTCCAACCTGTGCACCGAGATCCTGGAGGTCACCGACGACGGCGAGACGGCCGTCTGCAACCTCGGCTCGGTGAACCTGGGGGCCTTCGTCGAGCAGGGAGCCGACGGCGGGTACCTCGACTGGGAGCGGCTGGACGCCACCGTCCGCACCGCGGTCACCTTCCTCGACCGGGTCGTCGACATCAACTTCTACCCGACCGAGCAGGCCGGGCGCTCCAACGCCAAGTGGCGGCCCGTGGGCCTGGGCGCGATGGGCCTCCAGGACGTCTTCTTCAAGCTGCGGCTGCCCTTCGACTCACCCGAGGCACGCGCGCTGTCCACCCGCATCGCCGAGCGCATCATGCTCGCCGCGTACGAGGCGTCCGCCGGCCTCGCCGAGCGCAGCGGCCCGCTGCCGGCATGGGACAAGACGCGCACGGCGCGCGGCGTTCTGCACCCGGACCACTACGGCGTGGAGCTGAACTGGCCCGAGCGCTGGGCCGCCCTGCGCGAGCGGATCGCCGCCGTCGGCATGCGCAACTCGCTGCTCCTCGCCATCGCGCCGACGGCGACGATCGCCTCGATCGCGGGCGTCTACGAGTGCATCGAGCCGCAGGTCTCCAACCTCTTCAAGCGCGAGACCCTGTCCGGCGAGTTCCTCCAGGTCAACTCCTACCTGGTGGACGAGCTGAAGAAGCTCGGCGTGTGGGACGCGCAGACCCGCGAGGCGCTGCGCGAGTCCAGCGGCTCGGTGCAGGACTTCACCTGGATCCCGGCCGAGGTGCGCGAGCTGTACCGGACGGCCTGGGAGATCCCGCAGCGCGGCCTGATCGACATGGCGGCGGCCCGTACGCCGTTCCTCGACCAGTCCCAGTCGCTGAACCTGTTCCTGGAGACGCCGACCATCGGCAAGCTGTCGTCGATGTACGCGTACGCCTGGAAGCAGGGCCTGAAGACGACGTACTACCTGCGCTCGCGCCCGGCGACGAGGATCGCCCGCGCCGCGCAGGCGACGATCCTCCCCCAGCCTTCGGCGGAGGTGCCCCCGGTCCAGGCGGCCGCCGGCCCCGACGCCGTCGCCTGTTCCCTCGAAAACCCCGAGTCCTGCGAGGCCTGCCAGTAATGACCGTGGAGAACAAGAACCTGCTCGACCCGGGCTTCGAACTGACCCTGCGTCCCATGCGCTACCCGGACTTCTACGAGCGCTACCGGGACGCCATCAAGAACACCTGGACGGTGGAGGAGGTCGACCTCCACTCCGACGTCGCCGACCTCGCCAAGCTGACGCCGGGCGAGCAGCACATGATCGGCCGGCTGGTCGCGTTCTTCGCGACGGGCGACTCGATCGTGGCGAACAACCTGGTGCTGACGCTCTACAAGCACATCAACTCCCCCGAGGCGCGGCTGTACCTGAGCCGTCAGCTCTTCGAGGAGGCCGTGCACGTCCAGTTCTATCTGACGCTGCTCGACACCTACCTGCCCGACCCGGACGACCGCGCCGCCGCGTTCGCCGCCGTCGAGAACATCCCCTCCATCCGCGAGAAGGCGCAGTTCTGCTTCACGTGGATGGACTCGGTCGAGAAGATCGACCGCCTGGAGACGCGGGCCGACCGCCGCCGTTTCCTGCTCAACCTGATCTGCTTCGCCGCCTGCATCGAGGGGCTGTTCTTCTACGGCGCCTTCGCCTACGTCTACTGGTTCCGCTCGCGCGGACTGCTGCACGGACTGGCGACGGGCACCAACTGGGTGTTCCGCGACGAGACGATGCACATGAACTTCGCCTTCGAGGTCGTGGACACCGTCCGCAAGGAGGAGCCGGAGCTGTTCGACGACGAGCTGCGGCAGCAGGTCACGGACATGCTGCACGAGGCCGTCGAGGCGGAGCTCCAGTTCGGCCGTGACCTGTGCGGCGACGGGCTGCCGGGCATGAACACCGAGTCGATGCGCGAGTACCTGCAGTGCGTCGCCGACCAGCGCCTGACACGACTGGGCTTCGCCCCGGTGTACGGCTCCCAGAACCCGTTCTCCTTCATGGAGTTGCAGGGCGTCCAGGAGCTGACGAACTTCTTCGAGCGGCGTCCGTCGGCGTACCAGGTCGCGGTGGAGGGATCGGTCTCCTTCGACGACGACTTCTGATCCGCACGGAAACAGGCCGCGGCCCGCACCTCGCACGGGGGAGGTGCGGGCCGCTTCCGTGGTCAGATGCCGCAGCTGGGAGCCGACCAGTAGCGGCTGCTGCGGTGGTCGACGTGCGTGTGGTCGTTGTGGCCCGGGTAGCCGGGGCCGAGGATGCCGTTGAAGCCGTGGTAACGGGCCTGCTGGGCCAGCTTGCACAGGGAGTGCGGTCCCGCGCCCAGGTCCGCGGCGTCGCCGTAGAGGTGGCGGCTGCTCGACGCGCCGCCGACCGCCTCGTTGCAGGCGTACGACCGGAAGCCGCTGGTCACGGTGATGGGCTGGTCGCCGAGCGCGTGCCGCATGGCCTCGAGCTTCCACATGGTGCGCAGGGCGTTGGACTTGGCGGTCGCGGCGCTGACCGCGCCGCCGGACCAGGTGGAGTTGCAGTCGTTGAGTTCGGCGTAGCTGAAGTGGGCGGGAGTGCAGTCGCTGTCCTGCAGCGCGTAGATCTTGCTGTACGTCGCGGGTCCGGCGACGCCGTCGGCGGCGAGGCCGTAGGCGGACTGGAAGCGCTTGACGGCTGCGGTGGTCGCCGGGCCGTAGTCGCCGTCGACGGCGAGGACGCCGCCGTAGCCGGGGTAGCCCGCCACCCTGATCTGGAGCTGGGTGACGTCCGCGCCGGACGCGCCCTGCGAGAGGGTGCGCGACCAGGTGTAGCAGTCGTCGGCCTGGGCGGTGCCGGCGGTGGCGACGACCCCCGTGAGCCCGGCAACCATGAGCATGACAATGGACAGCAGAAGCCGTGCCGTACGTCTCAGCATGAAGTCTCCCTGCGATGAGAGCCGTGAGAGCGGTCCACAGCAGAGACTGGCGGGACGGTCGACGCACGTCAACAGCCCCCGGACTGCCGTCATTTGTCGGTCCAATGACGGGCGGGTGACGCACGGGGGCCCCGCTCGCACGGCGGATTCAACAAATCGTCGCAACACGGGGTGTGTTGGGGTCGTTCGTCAGTAGCCCGGTGAAGCGCTCGGCTGGGGTGTCCCAGCCGAGCGT